>JAJXYU010000211.1 GCA_021780395.1 Pseudomonadota bacterium | reverse complement strand
CCGCCGAGGTCGAGGGTCACCGGGAGCGTTCGGAACCACGCGACGTATTCCCGGTGCAGCGTGCTTCCCTCGCCGACCTGCGCCAGAAATGCCGCATGCTGCCTCTGATTCTTCTCGGTGTGCGGGCGCAGGAATCCTTCCGGGCCCGGCGTTACATACCCGATCGCATTGAATTCGTGGTTTCCCATGATGCAGCGGGCCCGGCCGTCCTCGACCATGCGGCGCACGATCTCGAGCGTCTCCACCTGCCCCGGTCCTCGGTCGATGAGGTCGCCGAGAAAGACCGCTTCGCGCCCGGCCGGTGGCACCCAGGTCGAGTTGCGTTGCCGATACCCAAGATGGCGCAGCAAGGCGGTCAATTTCTCGGACTGGCCGTGGACATCTCCTATGACGTCATATCCCATCTTCACCTCCAGGGTTTCGCTCGAACCGGCAGCAGTATACTTTACTTAGTTGCAATGTGCCACTAAGATCGCCTGATGACGGAATTCAACGGCTCGCCGCCCGAAAAGCGTTACCCCATGCCGTTCACGCGGGTCGAACTCGTTGTGATGGGCTTGGTCGACGGCGGGCTCGCGGTCCTTCTGGCACGAAGGCGCGAGGCGCCCTTTGCGGGTCGTTGGGCGCTGCCCGGCGGGGTCCTGCGCATCGATCTGGACACCTCGCTCGAGCAGGCGGCGCGCCGTGTGCTTCGCGAGCGGCTCGGCCTGGCCGCGGCACCCTTGAGGCAGTTGTGTGCGTCGGGAGGGCCTCGTCGGGATCCGAGAGCGCCATGGACGCTGAGCGTCGTCTATCGCGCACTGGTCATTCCCCGTGAATTCGCCCCTGTGACGGGTAAGCGAGTCGAGGCATTGGATTGGCGACACGCCGCGGAGGCCGCGGCCGACCGTTCCCTGGCCTTTGATCATGCCGATATTATCCAGCGAGCGCTCGAGTCAACCCGATCGGAGGTTGACGCACTCGCCCTCCCCTACGGTTTGCTCCCCTCTCCATTCACGCTCGCCGAGCTCCAGACGGCTTGCGAGCAGGTGCTCGGACGTTCGCTGGACAAATCGAGCTTTCGTCGACGGTTGAAGGACGTCCCGCGTCTGGAGCCGGTGAAGGGTGCCGCACGCCGTGGTGCGTTTCGACCCGCTCAACTCTATCGTGCGACGGGAGTCGACACGACCGGATCGCCTCTCGATCCCGATTCCCATCGGCACCGGCGGTGAAAGATGCCGATGCGGTATGAATCCGCCGGCACTCCAAGACCGCTGACCCTCATCGGACGGAAATCACGCCCTCCGACACCAGCACCGCATGGCCGGCAATCCGAACCTCCTCGATCTCGCCTCGTCGCTTCGTCACGCTGCCCATGATCAGGCTCGGTCGCCCCATGTCCGTGCCCTGGTGGACGCGCCAGGATCGGTACTCCGTCGGCGCGCCGGTTCGTTGCGTGATCAGCGCTATCGCGGCCCCCGTGGCGCTTCCCGTGGCGGGATCTTCGAGGCAATTGTCCAGCGGTGCGAAGGTGCGTGCGTGGATCTCCTCGCCGTTCGCCGCGACAAAATAGGCATATACCGCGTCGACTCCCAGGGGCGGGAGTATCTGCTCATGCGCGCCAATGCTCGGCTTCGACCGTTTGAGGGCGTCGCGCGACTTGACGGCCACGATGAGGAAGGGCAAGCCGATCGAGGCCACCAGCGGTGGGTGGGTGGCGGTCTCGATCTCGGCGGGGGGCAGCGATAAGCACGCGGCGGCCGCGGCGACGTCCACGGTATCGGCGACGCACAGGGTATGGGGGGCCACCAACTCCGCGCCGATGACCGTCGCGTCGTCGCGCAGCAGGCGAATGCGCACGAGGCCGGCGAGCTCCTCGAAGTCCAATCGGTCCCCTGGGGACCGTCCGGTGGACTCCGCGTGTCGAGCGAGGACAACGGCGGTCCCGATGTTGGGGTGTCCGGCAAAGGGAACTTCCGTGCGCGGAGTGAAGATACGAACCTTTGCCGTGTTAGCTGGGTCGACCGGCGGGAGCACGAACGTCGTCTCCGAGTAATTGAACTCTCTCGCGATCGCCTGCATCGCCTCCGCCGTAAGGCCGTCGGCGTCCAGGACGACGGCGACGGGGTTGCCAGAGAATGCCTCCGTGGTAAATACGTCCGCCGTGATGAATCGTCGTACGGGACCGCGGTCGCTCATGGCTATCGAGCCCTGGCGGCGAAGAATTGATTCAGTTCCGTGCCGGACGCGGCATTCGCGAATCCGTCGAATCGACCTTCTTTGGCGATCGACTCTGCCGCGCGCATGAACTCGCCCCACGCCGACCGGGCCAGAGCGCCGCCGACGCTGATGCGTCGAACGCCCAGCGCCGCGACGTCCGTCAGGCGGAAGTGGCTGGTGGATCCGATCAGCAGATTCACGGGCTTCGGCGCAACCGCAGCGACCACTGCGGCGATATCCTCCCGGGTTTGCAATCCCGGCGCATAGAGACAGTCGGCACCTGCATCGGAGTAAGCGCGTAGCCGAGCGACGGTTTCCGTCAGATCGGGACGGCCCACGAGGTAGCACTCCGCGCGACCGATCAGCAGGGTATCATCGCCCGTCCGGTCGATCGCTCGTCGCGCCGTCCGCATTCGTTCGACCGCCGTATCGATGTCGTACAGAGGCCTGGAAGCGTGGCCGGTGGAGTCCTCGATCGACAGACCCGCAATTCCCGTGCGCACGGCGAGCGACACGTTTTCTGCCAACTCGACCAGGTTGCTGGCATAGCCACTCTCGAAGTCGGCGTTGACCGGCAGGCTCGTGGCAGCGACCAGGGATTCAAAATGTGCGAGCGCTTGATCGCGGGAGATGCTGCCATCGGCAACGCCTTGCGACCAAGCGAAGCCGGAGCTCGTGGTGGCCAGCGCCTTGAATCCCAGATGCTCGAGATATTTCGCGGAGCCAGCGCTCCAGGGATTCGGGATGACGAAGCAGCCCGACACGTGCAAATCCCTAAAGATGCGACGCCTGTCGGCGATGCTCGGAACTTCGGTCGTCATCGTGGCCCCCGAATGTCTTCGATCCGCGTACTCTGACAGCACTCTTCAGCACGACGCAATATCGGCTGACACCCGCACTCCATTGCCCATTCCAGCAGGTGCGAATCAGCCTCCGAGGCCTCTTATGAACGCCTGCCAGGCATCGTGATCCTCGTTCTATCTGGACAGCACGACGTGCATCGCCTGCCGCGAGGTGACGTGCTCGGTGCACTTGAAGCCGAGCGTTGTCAGATCGATGCCTGCGAGCAAGGCCTCGCCTTGCCCGAGCAAGGTCGGTGACAGCGCCAGGTGCACCTCGTCCACCAATCCCGCCTGCAGGTACTGGCGGACGGTGCCGGCGCCGCCGCCGATGCGCACATCGCGATCGCCAGCGGCCTGCTTCGCTGCGTTCAAGGCGGCATGGATGCCATCCGTGACGAAGTGGAATGTCGTTCCGCCCTGCATCACGAGGGATTCGCGTGCGTGGTGCGTGAGAACGAACACGGGCACGTGATACGGCGGTTCATCGCCCCACCAGCCCTTCCATGCGTCATCGGGCCAGGGGCCGCGGACGGGGCCGAACATGTTGCGCCCCAGGATCCATGCACCGACATTGGCGAAGCCTCGCGCCGCGAAATCGTCGTCGACGCCCGTTTCACCGTCGCCTTGGCCATGCAGGTGGCGGAAGGTCCGAGTCGGGAAACACCATGCCATCAACGATGGTCCACCAATTCCCAGGGGGGCGTCGAGGCTCTGCCGGGGACCGGCGCTGAAGCCATCGATGGACATCCCGAAGCTCGCGACCTTGACCTTGGACATTGGGGCCCCTCTTTCAGTGTGGCGCCCGACGATGGGTAACGCGCTGAAATGATAGCGTAGGCGGCGTGCCAGCGAGCGCGTCGCACCGCCACGGGGCGTGGGTTTCGTCGGGTCGCCTTGCTCTCGAGTTGACCTCGTTCGGCAAGTCGGGTTTGCTGGCGCAGCGGCGCTTTAAGGAGGATCACCGATGCCGATACTTCGCGAATGGCGGGCTGAAATCCGGCGGTCGAAAAAGGCCGCCTACGTCGAGTATGTCCGTACGACCGGATTGGCGGGCTACCGGAATACCCCGGGAAATCTCGGCGCCACCGTCGCGACGCGCGATCTCGACGCGGATCGCAGTGAAATCGTCACCTTGAGCTGGTGGACCTCGTGGGACGCCATTCGTGCGTTTGCCGGCGATCCGGTGGACCAGGCTCGCTATTATCCGGCGGACGACGAATTCCTTCTGACTCGGCCATCGACGGTATTTCATTACGAGTCATCGGTTCCTCATTCGCCGGCGACGGAGTAATGGCGGACGCGGTCCGTCGAACGGCGGATCGAAGGGGTCGCGGCAAACCGCCGGCCGCACCGGATAGGGTGCGCCCTCTTGCCGTCAGTGACCGGAATAGTCAATATATTGACCCAATGAGCGGGTCCTCCACCCTCCCGGCGAGTGACGAGGTCAACGGCCTCCTCGCCCGCCAGTTCGCCCGGCTCCGCAAGGCGCAGAAGCTCTCCTTCGATGCGCTCGCCGCCCGCAGCGACGTCAGCAAAGGCCTGCTGGTGGCGATCGAGCGGGGGGTCGCGAACCCGAGCATCGGGACGCTCTGCAAGCTCGCGGCGGGTCTGCGGGTCTCGCTCACCGATCTCTTGGTTGGCGAGGCGGCGCATTGCGCGTCGGTCCGGCTCGTGGCGCCCGATCAGGCGAAGGCGTTGTGGGCCGGTCCGAGCGGCGGCAGCGCCCTCCTCCTCGTCGGCGCTTCGGGCCCCGACATGCTTGAACTGTGGGAGTGGACGATGTTTCCGGGCGAGGAGTTTCGCTCCAAGGGGCATCCGGGCAGCACGGTCGAACTGCTCGCGGTCCTCGAGGGCGCTTTGGCGCTGGAAATCGACGGGGTCGATCATCGGATCGCGACCCATCATCGCGCGGTGGCCCGGACCGATCGACCGCACGCGTACCGTTGCCACGGAAGGAAACGCACCCGCTTCACCATGGTCGTCTGCGAACCCGCGCCGGCCCGAAGTGCAAGGACTCAAGCCCCATGACGCAGTCCATGCTCCTGACGCTCGGTCTCGCGATCGCCGGACAGATCCTCTATCAGATCGCGCAGCGCTCGGTACCGGCGGACGCCTCGCCGCCGGTGGTGCTCGCAATGGCCTACTTCGCAGCCAGCGCACTGTGCGTCGTGCTCTCGTGGTTGTTCGGAGCGCTGACGAGCGGCGCGAATCTGCGTTCGACCCTTGCGTGGCCCACGTGGCTCATCGCCACGGCGATCGTCGCAATCGAAATGGGTTATCTGCTGGCGTACCGAAGCGGATGGACGCTCGGCACCGCGTTTGCCACCGCCAGCACGGTCACCGTCGTGACCCTGGCCGTGGTCGGGTGGATTGCCCTCGGCAACGCGCTGTCGGTGCGACAGGGTATCGGACTGGCGTGCTGCTGCCTGGGGGTGTGGCTCTTGTCGACGTCGCGATCATGAGCTTGCGGCGGGTTCGTGAGCCCCTCGCCCGATCGGCGCGTGCCCGGTATCGGGACGCTGATTCCACGTCACCGTAACGGAGTCCCGATGTCCTCCTGCGAGCCTGCCAACGTCCGCGGCCAGTTGCGCCGAGCGGACAAGATCATGAGTCCTCAGGAAGTCGATTCCTTCCTCTCGAAGGCGTTCTGTGGTCGAACGGCCACGGTGGACGCCGACGGATTTCCCTACGTCGTGCCGAATCTGTTCGTCTGGCACGAGCGATCCGTCTGGTTGCACACGGCGAGAGGCAACGGACATTTCTATCGCAACGTGATGCACGCCGACCGGGTGTGCTTCGAGATCGATGAACCGGGAGAAATTTTCCCCTACGGGTTCATCGAGTGCGACACGTCCGTCTCGTATCGCTCGGTCGTGATCTTCGGGCGCATACAGGTCGTGAACGATGCCGAGAAGGCCCGCTGGTTCTACACGCGCTTCATGGAGAAGTACGCGCCGTCCCATTCCTGGGGGCGAGAGAAAGGGTCGTTCCCCCGCATTCCAGCGACCTGCGTCTATCGAATCACGCCGGAATCGATCACGGGGAAAATCGGCGTCCTGCCGGCAGTGGAGGAGCGCTGGCCCTCGAAAAACAATACGCTCTCGCCGCAAGGGGGGCAGGCGCCGGAGCTGGATCGTCAGGAGGCATCGGCGCGATCTCGGCCGAGCGAGTGACGTACCGCCCCGCCCCGTGACCTGACCTCAATCGCGACGGGTCTTGGTGCGCGGCGCGGAACGCGCGACGCGCGTCAGTGCCAGCTCGTGCCCGCGCACGCGCACGCGCGCGAGCCTGTCCAGCGTCCCTTGGGGCACGTCGGCCGGCAGTCGCACGAAGCTGTGATCCTCGTAGATCTTCACCCCGTTGATTTGCGAACCATCGAGATCGGCCTCGTTGGCGATCGCGCCGACGATATGGCCGGGCTGCACGCCCTGCGCCCGGCCGACCGCGAGTCGGTAGGTCGCCTGGGGCTCGAAGCGCCTGCCTTTGTGCCCTCGCCGAGGTTCTCCAGTCTTCGCTTCGCCGCGCGGGCGCCTCGCGCGATCGGCCCACGGGGGTGCTTGTTCAGCGTCACGGTGGCCGACCGCCGGCGCTGCGCCGGGGGTGGGTCGTTGACTGCTCAGGAACAGGGGGTTGTCGCCCTGCGCGAGATGCGCCAGTGCTGCTGCGACCTCGACGAGATCGGCGGCCTCTTCCTGCACGAATTCCTCGACGACGGTGCGGTAACTCTCGCCCGCGCCGGTGGCGAGTGCCGCGCGGAGTCGGTCCTTGAATCGGTCGACGCGTCGCTTGTTGACGTCCTCGACCGTGGGCAGGTGCATCGGCTCGATGGATTGGCGGGTCGCACGCTCGATGATCCGCAGCATGTTGCGCTCTCGAGGCGCAATGAACAGGATGGCTTCGCCCTTGCGGCCGGCGCGGCCCGTGCGGCCGATTCGATGCACGTACGATTCCGTGTCATGGGGCAAATCGAAATTGACCACGTGGCTGATGCGATCGACGTCCAGTCCGCGCGCGGCCACGTCGGTGGCCACCAGGATATCGATCGCCCCCGCCTTGAGCTGGGCGACCGTGCGCTCCCGCTGGGCCTGCGGAATGTCGCCATTGAGCGCGCTCGCAGCGAAGCCGCGCGCGCTCAGACGTTCGGCGAGCTCCGTGGTCGACAGTTTGGTGCGTGCAAACACCAGCATCGCATCGAACGACTCGGCCTCGAGAATGCGGGTTAGGGCGTCGAGCTTGTGGATCCCGCTGACCAACCAGTAGCGCTGGCGGATGTTGGCGGCGGTGCCCGTTTTGCTCCTGATCGTGATCTCCCGCGGAGAGCGCAGATGGCGCTGGGAAATCTTCCGGATCGGCGCCGCCATGGTGGCGGAAAATAACGCGACCTGCTTGTTCGTCGGGGTCCGGGCGAGGATTGTCTCGATCGACTCGACGAATCCCATCTGCAGCATCTCATCCGCCTCGTCGAGCACGACGAAGCGGATGCCCTCCAGCGACAGCGTCGCGCGCTCCAGATGGTCCATGACCCGTCCCGGCGTGCCAACCACCACGTGCACCCCGCGTCTCAACGCCGTGAGCTGCGGGGTGTAGCTTTGACCGCCGTAGATCGGTAGGACGTGAAAGTCCGGCAGGTGCGCCGCATACCGTTGGAACGCCTCGGCCACCTGGATCGCAAGTTCGCGCGTGGGCACCAGGACCAGGGCCTGCGGGCTGCGTTGCCGCCAATCGAGCCGCGACAGCAGCGGCAGTGCGAACGCGGCCGTCTTGCCGGTGCCGGTCTGTGCCTGTCCGAGGACGTCCGCGCCGGAGAGCAGCACCGGAATCGTCGCCGCCTGGATGGGCGTCGGGGATTCGTAGCCCACGTCGCGCAGCGCCTGCAGGACCGGGGTGTCCAGGCCCAGGGCGGCAAAGGTGGGGGGATCCGCGGTCTCGGTATTCATCTCGCTAGTGTAGCGTCCAATCCGGGCCATCGGGTCGTCGATCGCTACCTCGGCAATTGATATCCGTGAGTTCTCACCATCTCCAGCAGCGTATCCACGACCGTCTCGTCGTACAGGACACCGCGGTTTCGCTCGATCTCCCCGAGCGCAGCGTCCAGCCCTTTGCCAGGACGATACGGGCGATCGGAAAAGATGGCCTCGACCACGTCGGCGACCGCGATGATCCTGGCTTCGGGGAGTATCTGACCGCCTTTGAGATTTCGCGGGTATCCGGAGCCGTCGAGGCGTTCATGGTGCTGGTGGATGATCTCGGCGATCGGCAACGGGAGGTCGACGTCCTTGAGTATTTCGTAACCCGAGTGCGCATGCCCCTTGACGATCGCGAATTCGAGACCGGTCAGCCGGTCGGGCTTCGACAGCATTTCAGCCGGTGTCGATATCTTGCCGATATCGTGCACGAGTCCAACCAGCTCGAGGACCCGAGCGGCCTCCTCGGACCATCCCATGGATCTCGCGATGGCGGCGGCGATCAAGCCGACCCTCCTGGCATGGCCCGCGGTGTAGGGGTCGCGCATCTCGACCATTTTCGATACCGCGAGAAGCGTTTGCTGCATCGAATTCTTCAGTTTTCCGTATGACTCCGAGAGCCGATCTTGAATGTCCTTCAGTTCGGTGATGTCCTGAAACGTCACTGCGCATTGTCTCGGACCCGGTTGGTAGGCGGTGACGGCGAAGGTGGTGCCCAGCAATCGCGATTTCTGTTCGAATCGCCGGGGTTCGCCGGTCAAGGCCACTTGCGCATAAGTCCCGATCCAGTTCGCCTCGTCCTGCTCGATGCCGGGTACCGCTTCGGTCAAGCGTTTGCCGATCGCGTCGGCCACTCGTACCCCGGTCGTGAGTTCGAAATGCCGGTTCGCGGCCAGAATGAGCAGATCGATCGGCACGGCGTGCTCGTCTTGTACGACTTCGAACAATACGAAGCCGGCGTTCATGTTTTCAAAGAGCGTTCGGTACCGTGCTTCGGATGCCTGCAGCATGGCATCGGCCAAGGCTCGTTCCGTGTCATCCAGCACCATCCCGTGGCTGAAGCGATGGTTTCCGTCGGCGTCGCATACGGCTCTTTCGCTCAGCAGGGCCGGGAACGTCGTCCCATCCTTTCTGAGGATCTCGTACGGGGTGTTATGCGGGTGCCTCGCGTCCTTGGACCGTGCGTGACGACCCTGCAATGGGCCGGCTGTCCGGGCGATCGCGACATCCGACCACTTCTTCTTTCCGACGACTTCCTCTCGGGTGTAGCCGAGCCAGGAGAGCTCCCTGTCGTTGATGCGCACGAAGGTATCGTGGGCGTCGAGCGAGTGGTATCCCAACGGCGCGTGGTTGTATAGATCGTCGAGTTCCGTGGCAATGCGTCGCAAGGCTTCCTCGGACCGCTTGCGCTCGGTGATGTCCTGAGTAACGCCGCGATACCCGGTGAACCGACCGTCGGCGGAGAAGACCGGGTCGCCGCTCATCGAGAATGTCCGAAGCTCTCCATGCACGTTCACCAATCCCCCTTCCAAATTCCTGAACGGCTGATGAGCCGTCAGCACGGATCGATGCGCATCCCACTGCGCTTCTGAAATGCCGATGAAAGGCAGCTCCCAGCGGGTCTTGCCGAGATAGCTGCGATAGTCCAGGCCGGATCGCTCGGCAATGCTCGAGGAGATGCTGCGGTAGCGGAATCGTTCGTCGAGTTCCCAGAAATAGTCGGAAGAGATGTTGGCAAGATGTCGGAAGACTTCGCGCTCGTTCCGCAGCGCGAGCTCCGCCTCCTTGCGGTCGGAGACGTCGTCGGTCTGAATGACGATGCCGCCAATCCGTCCCTCGGCCTCGTACCAGGGTCGCACGACCCAGCTGAGCCATTGCACGGACCCGTCGTGTCGGACGAAGCGCTCCTCGCGATTGGTGATCACCTCACCGCCGAGCGCACGGCGATGGGCATCCTTCCAGTGTTCCGGGAGTTCGGGAAAGATTTCGTAGTGGCTCTTTGCCAGGATGTCGGACCCTTCGAGGTGATAGTCCTCGATCCACCGGCGACTGACCGCCAGATAGCGCATGTCCAAGTCGAAAAACGCGATGGCCGTCGGCAGGCTCTTGATCAGCAGCCCCGCTTTCCCGTCGTCGACGGGCCACTCAATCCGGCCTTGAGTGGGTTCCCGCATGTCCGTTGCCTCCACGACGAGAACGAGTGGCGGTGATCGGCGTCAGCTGCCGGCGGGTACTCTCGGGAATTGAGTCGGGCCAACGCGGCGCGGTTCGCCTCGGTAGGGGTCGGTGCCGCCAGGAGGCGTCACCGTTGCGTTGTCGTGACTGAGCACCCATCGTCGTGCTGCTCGAAGAGCGCGTTCACTGTAGCAAAAATCCGCTCCGGTCACGACTGGCCGGGCGATGGGATCACCGCAATGAACGAGGGGAGACGGCCCGGCGGGCCGCCTCCCCTCGCATCATCGGAACGTGCGCTGGGAACCTTGCGAGAATCAGCAGCGCTTGGCGCGGCGGCTGGCCACGAGGCCGAGTCCCGCGAGGCCCAGCCCCATCAGGGCCAGCGTCGCGGGCTCCGGCACCCCGATGGGCGTTGCATTGGTCGCCAGATTGTCGAACTCGAACGCGTACCGGGTGCTGGAGAACACCACTTTGTCGAAGGACGCACTCGAATCGATGTTCACGTAATAGGTGCCATTGGCACCCTGGTTGCCGTTGGCCGCCGCCGTCACGTCCGTCCCGGTCACCGTGCCGATGAGCGAGGCGCCATTATAGAAGCTGATCGAGTTGTAGGTGTCGACCGAGCCCCACAGCAGACCCAGATATTCCTCGGGGGTGTTGAGCTGAAAGGTGACGCTGCCGATGCCGGTCGTGAGGTAGGTGGTCCCGTCCGGCCCATTGTTCGGATCGCCGAACAGCGCGCCGTTGTTGTTGGAAAGGTAGGGGGCGGCATAAATACCGCTCGACGATCCCTGCACGGCTTGCGCCGAGCCGGTGAAGGAAATGGTCGCGTTGGCATGAGCCTGCGTCGCGTTGCCGAGCGCCAGGTTGTCGAGGTTGTGATAGCTGACGCCGGTCGGCACGCCGCCCACCACGCCGACGACCGACAACGGAGATGCGAAAGCCCCGGTGGCTGCGAAACCGAGTACTGCAACGGACCCCGCGAGAAGCCTGTTCATTTTGCCCATGGACGGATCCTTTCGTAAGTTTCGGACGGAGGCCTTCACACCCCTCGTTGACGATAGCCAAGCAAGATCCAGGCCATCCCGTGAAAATCTCGTGATAACAAACACTTGAGGAAAGACCTGCGGCCGAGGAGTGGCTCGGACCGGCGGGGTGTCAAATTTTCCGACAGTGCGTCAGCGCCCGGCGTGGGACGCCTCGCCCTCGGTCCGACCGCGATCGGCGGCATCGAGCAATCCTTTCTCCGCGAGCCAGGCGCGCGAATACAGGCGTGATTGGTAGCGCTGACCGCCGTCGCACAGAATCGTGACGATCGTGTGGCCGGGCCCGAGTTCGCGCGCGAGCTTCTCGGCCGCACCGACGTTCACACCGCTCGCGCTGCCGAGGAGCAAGCCGTCGGCATGGAGCAGCCGGTACAGCACGTGGACCGCCTCGGGGTCGCTGACCGTGATCGCCTGATCGATCGGCGTCCCTTGCAGGTTCGCGGTCACCCGCCCGATGCCGATCCCTTCCGTGATCGAGCCCGGTCCGTTCGCCCGCAGCTCGCCGCTACGAATCCAGTGGTACAAGGCGCTTCCCTGAGGATCGGCGAGCACGATACGGGTGCCCGGCGCGTGCTCCTTCAGATAACGGCCGGTGCCCCCGAGCGTTCCACCGGTCCCGGTCGCGGCGACGAATGCGTCGAGGCGACCCCCGGTGTCCTGGAAGATCTCGGGACCCGTCGTCGCATAATGGCTGTCGCGATTCGCGGTGTTGTCGAATTGATTGGCCCAGATGGCCCCCGCGATCTCGCCGGCGAGCCGCCCGGCGACGCGCTGATAGTGGTTCGGGTCCGCATACGGCACCGCCTTCACCCGGCGCAGGTCGACGCCGAGCGCCTCGAGCGCCTGGTATTTCTCCGACGACTGATTGTCCGGCATCACGATGATCGCCCGATAGCCGCGCGCACGGCACAAGTGAGCGATCGCGATCCCGGTATTCCCGGCGGTGCCTTCGACGACGGTGCCCCCCGCCCGCAGCGCGCCCGAGCGCTCGGCGGCATCGATGATGCCGAGTGCGGCCCGATCCTTCACCGATCCGCCGGGGTTCATGAACTCCGCCTTGCCGAGGATTTCGCAACCGGTCGCGTTGGAAATGCAATTCAGGCGAATCAGCGGTGTATGGCCGATCGCACCGGCAAAATCGTTGGCGATTGTCATGGCAACGTGCCCTCGAGATCGTCGTCGTGCTGGTTGGCTCGAACCTCGATCGTGAGGCGTCCCGCGATGCTCGACCGTGCGCCCACGCCCCGACCGGCCAGCGGATCGGAGAACCGCTCGTCGAGACCCATTCCTCGGCTCGCTCGCCGGGCGTCGGCGGTTTCGGCAATCGTACCCGCAATCGGTCGATCGCGGTACCCGCGCACACGCGGATCCGCCTCGTGCAGGCGTGCGGACAACCCCGCGGTACGCGGTGAAACGACTCGGGTGGCGTGCCACCCGGCGCAAGGTCGTCGGGCCTCATCGAGGCGATGCGATCGGGGAACGATCGCTTCGCCACAGCCACCCCGCGCTCAGCAGGAGCAGCGCGGCGGCGGCGATGCTGGTGAGTGTCACGCCGTTCCAGCCCCGAGACGCCTGCGTACCCACGAGCCCGACCAGCACGGGACCCGCGATCTGCCCCACCGCGAATCCCGCGGTCATGCGCGCGAGCAGGGGCGTCGGATTCGTCGGCGCGAGATCGCGGGCGAGTTGCAGGCCGGCCATGGTGGTGATCATGAAGGTTCCGCCGACCAGGACCGCGCCGACCGCGAGCGACCCCAGGTGCTGATCGAGCGCGGGCATCCCCGTGCCGACCGCCATGATCGCCTGCGCGACCGCCCAGACCCGACGGCGCGGAGCCGTCGGTACGGACCGCGCGGCGATCGCGAGCGATGCGACCGACGCCAGGCCGAACATCGGCCACACGAGCCCGAATATCAGCGGGTCGTCGATCTGGGCACGGGCGAGCGTCGGCAGGAACGTGGCCGGCACGATGTAGCCGAAGCCGAAAGCCGCGTAGCAGAGCACGAGGCCCGCATGCCAGCGCTTCTCGTGCGCGGGGACCCGTGCCACCGTCACCAGTCGCTCCGCCGGTGCGTGCGGCACGGCGCGGATCACGTACCCTGCCCCGCCGAACGCGAGCAGACCGAGTTCGAGCCACAGCAGCCAGGCCGGTTGCCGGCCGCCGATCCACGCGAGCAGGCCGGCGACCGCAATGCCGATGCCGACCCCGGTGTAGATCCAGGTTCCGCGGCGACCGTCACCCGTTCGAGACAGCTGCATCAGGCACCAGCTGCTCCCCAGGATGAGCACCCAGGCGCTGAAGACGCCCGCGGCGAAACGCAACGTCGCTCCCGCCACGGGTGTCGTGACGAACGCGATCGACAGGGTCGACGCCGCGACGCCGAGCAGCGCCCACTGGAGGTTGCGCAGTGAATGTCGCCCGAGTCGACCCGCGACCAGTGAGCCGACCAGATAGCCGACGTAATTCGCCGCGGCCCATTTCGCCCCGGTCGCCGCGTCGATCGACCCGTCGCGCATCATCAGCGGCATCAGCGGTGTGAACGCAAAGCGTCCGATGCCCATGGCCACCGCCAGCGCGACGATGCCGACCGCGACGACGTCACGGGCGTCGAACGACGCGTCGCCGTTCGCGGCTGCTCCGGTTGCCATCGGGCCATTGTATCCGAGCCTCGATCACCTCGTCGGACGGTCGAGGCCGCACGTGAGCACGATTGAATTCAGCTTGCGGCGTTCGCAGCGCCGGCGTGGGCGTGCCGGTTCGCCTTCACGCGATACAGCGTCGCGTCGGCGACTTGCAGCAGCCGTTCGAGGTCCTCGCCGTCCACGGGGTAGCGGCTGATGCCGACGCTGCAGGACACGGTGAGTGCTCGGCCATCGAGGATCATCGGGCGCCCGATCATCGCGCGCAGACGGGCGATCAGTCGATGCATCGGCTCACCGTCGGCGGTCGTGTCGAGCAGCAACACGAACTCGTCGCCGCCGAGACGGGCGACCGTATTTTCCGCCCGGATCGACGCCGAGAGACGCGCCCCGAAGCACTTCAGTACCTGATCGCCCCCGTGATGGCCGAAGCCGTCGTTGATCGACTTGAAGTCGTCGATATCGATCAACGCGAGGATGAAGGAGCTTCGATGCCGGCGTGCATGCGCCCTCGCCTGGAGAAAGTGGTCGCGGAATAGATACCGGTTCGCGAGTCCCGTGAGCGCGTCGTGACAGGCACGGTGCTCGAGACCATCGCGCCGGCTTTGTTCGAAGGTCACGTCCCGCATCAGGACGACGAGATGCGTGGCATCACCCCGGTCGTCGCGAAGCACCCAGCGGCTCATGGCCAGGTGCCGTTCGTCGCCGAAGGCGTCCTGGACGCGCAATTCGATCCGTGCGTCGTCGCGTCTCATCGCGGTGAGCTGGGCGTCCGCACCGCCGACGTGAAAGCCGGATTCGACGAGCGACTGCCATTCGCGGCCGACGATCTGCGCGGCCGTGCAACCGCTGAGTCGGTAGAACGCGGGGTTCGCATAGATGATTCGATGGGCGTCGACGTCGATTCGCGTGATCAGCAGTGGCTCGGGACTCGCCTCGGCGAGATCGTGGAAAAGGCAGGGCCCGGGCGCTGGATGCGCGGTCGCGACCGAGGGCACGAGTTCCGGGGGAGTCTTCGCGCGCAGCGGCGTTGCCATTGGACGTTCTCCTCGCGAATGCCATCACGCAGGGCGTGTCGGTGCGGTCGTCCATTCGAGTATGGATCGTCGCTCGCAGTTCAGAAAACTTGCGCAACGGGTTGTCGCCGTCGACCGACAGGTGAGTCTGCATTGCCACATTGCCATTCACCGAACGCTGGCGTATGAAGGGTCCGTCGCCGCCCTTCGGGGAGGCGCGCGGGTTCCGCGAGTTTCGCGCACGACGACAGGGTGACTGCCGCATGGGAATCACCGCACCGCTGGAGGACTCCATCACATCGCCCGCGGCGGACGCGCCCGCACCGGCGGTCGCTGGTGTTCTCGATCGGCTCCGCATCGGCGATCGCTCCGAGGAAGCGCTCGACGGCGAACTGCAGAGCCTCGTCGAGTCGGATCCGGAACGCGCGTGGGAGCTCGTTTCCCTGCTCGATCAGCGTTTCCGGCGCGGGGAGATCCGGCCGGCCGATTACCGGGCGGTCAATTCGCGACTGATCGCGGCGTTGCTCGGTTCGCCCCGCGTCACCGAGCAATCGCCGGAACCGCCGGCAACCGCGACGTCGCCACCCCAGGACATCGGGCCGTCGATTCCGCCCGGAACGACGGCCGAGATCGGCGCGAGTGAGCCCGTCGCCGGCAGCGAATCATTGATCGGTCGCACCCTGCGCGACCGATACCGGATCGTGCGCGAAATCGGACGTGGGGGCCTCGGGACCGTGTTCGAGGCCGTCGATCAATTCCGGGTCGGGGCCTCGGAGGAATCCCACGTTGCGTTGAAGATCCTGCACCCGGCCGTGAGCCGGCGCCCGCCGATGCTGAACGTGCTCGTGCGCGAGTTCCGGCACGTTCAGCGGTTGACGCACCCGAACATCGTGCGCGTGCACGAGATCGACCGCGACGCAGAGCTCACGTTCTTCACGATGGAGTTGCTGAGCGGGCTCACGATCGATCGCGTGATGACCGCTCGACGGCGAACGGCATTGAGTCGCCGGCATGCATTCGCGATCGTTCGCGACATCGGGTCGGCACTCGCCCACGCACATGCCAGTGGGATCGTTCACGGGGACATCAACCTGCACAACGTGTTCGTCACCGGCGCGGGTTCGGTGCGCGTGCTGGACTTCGGCTCATCGGCCCGGATGACCACGGAGCCCTGGATCGACGACGCCGACTCGCCGGCGCCGGCTCGCTTCGCGACCCTGCAATTCGCGAGCTGCGAGTTGCTCGAAGGACGCGTCGCCGAAATTCGTGACGATCTGTTCGCGTTCGCGTGCCTTGCGTACGTTCTGATCACCGGTCGGCACCCGTTCGGTGAACGGACCGCGCTGCAGGCGCGGGCGCTCGGAATCCGTCCGCACCGACCGCGCGGGCTGGCGCGCGCCCAATGGCGCGCGTTGCGCGATGGGCTTGCCTTGCAGCGCGACCGACGACCCACGGACGTCGCGCAATGGACACGCCGATTGATCGGGGACTCGCCGTCGCTGCCGCTCCCTTCGCTCGAGGCGTTGATCCATGCGCCGCGGGGCGACTGGCCATTGCGCCTCCGGCGGGCGACGGGCATCGGCGCACTGCTGCTCATGGCGATCGGCGCGTGGGTGTTCCGATCGACGGTCCCGCGGGATTCCGTCGCGACGGTCCCTTCGGGCCCGCGCGCGACGCCGCTCGTCGCGCCCGCGCCACCGGTGCCTCCGGTTGCCGCAGCCGCCGTCCCGGTCCCACGGGAGGCCGCGCTCCCGACCCCTCGCGCTCGACTCGCCTCTCACGTCGCACCGAGCGCGCCGTCGGGACGATCGGCGCCCGCGGTTGCTGAGGCGCCGGCGCGGGTCGAGTTCGCGACGAACCGGGTGGTCGTGTCGCCGCGAGATCCGGTCGCGCGCGTGGTGGTGGAGCGCGCGGGAACCCTGCGTTCGGCGGTTCGCTTCCGCTGGCAGATCGAACCCGGTACCGCGCACCCGGACAAGGATTACTCGGTCGTCGGCCCATACGACGTCGCGATGAGCCGGGGCCGCCGGCGCGTCGACCTCCTGATCCCGATCGTGTTCGACCCGATGCGGCTGCGGCCAGTGAATTTCTACGTGACCCTCGCGCCGGCCGGTCCCGGGCTTCGGGTCGGGCCTCGCACGATCACTCGGGTCACGATCTTGCCGTCGCGTTAGATCCTTGCGGTCGCGCGAGCCGCTGGCGGCGGCTCTATCGGTGCGGGTTGATGGGCTCTCCGGTCGCTATCCGGTATGGGTTCGGCCAGCCGAGCGGGTACGCGGGCAGATCGACGCGCGTCGAGTGCACCCGGTGCGCCGAGGACCGCGAGAACCGCAACCGGCCGGCGTCCGCCGGTCAACCGCGCGCGCGGCGATGCGTTGTCTGCCGGTACCGGATGGTCACTCGGAGAGGGTCATGTCGAACGTTCGAACGGCGATCGCCGTGCTCGCCCTCGGGTCCTGCTTCACGCTGGCCGCATGCGTCGCCGCGCCACCCCGGTACGCGGTCGCGGGGTCGGTCTGGGTCGCACCGCCCGCACCGCGCGTCGAGGTGGTCGGCGCACCGCCCTACCCGGGTTACTTCTGGATCGCGGGCTACTGGCGCTGGGCGCCACGCGGCTACGTCTGGGTTCGCGGCCATTGGGCGTCGCCGAGGCCGGGCTTGCGCTGGGTGCCGCGACACTGGGTGCGCACCCGACGGGGCTGGCGGCCGATCGGCGGGCGCTGGCGGCGCGACTGATCCGGCGGGCATCCCGGCGCCGTTCGCGGACCCGTCGCGGCGGATCGGTGCGCGCCTCGCGCGTCCTGGACAATTCGCGGCGCTTCCCGTATTGGTGTCGTCATGGCCACCGAGTCGTCCGGCGACGCCGCGCGGTATGCGAAGAACCTTCGCGACGAACTCGACGGCGCCGCGCTGTACGCCGCGCTCGCGGCCGCGGAGCGCGATCCCTTGCGCAAGGATTTGTTCGCCCAGTTGTCCGAGGCCGAATCGGCGCATGCCGAGGTCTGGCGGCGCAAGCTCGCGGATGCGGGCGCCGTCGCACCCGCGTTCAGACCGAGGTGGCGTACGCGGATTCTCGGTCGCCTGGCGAGAGCGTTCGGGCCGGCGTTCGTGCTGCCGACGATCGCGGCCGCCGAATACGCCGACCGGAACAAGTATGCCGGCCAGACGGACGCGGCGCCGCTCGCGGCCGAGGAACGAGGACACGCGGCGGTGATTGCCGCGGCGTCGGGACCCGGATGGCGGCCCGGCGCCGAAGTCGGCCGCGCCGAGCCCTGGCATCGGGGGATGTCGGGCAACAATCTGCGCGCGGCGGTTCTCGGGGCGAACGACGGCCTGGTATCGAACTTCTGTTTGATGATGGGCGTTGCGGGCGCCGGCACGGCGCCGCGTACGATGCTCTTGTCGGGACTCGCGGGGCTGATCGCTGGCGCATGCTCGATGGCGCTCGGCGAATGGCTGTCGGTGAGCAACGCGCAGGATCTCGCGAAGACCCAGCTTGCGAAGGAACGCGAGGAAATCGAACAGACGCCCGAGGCGGAGCAGCACGAGCTCGCGCTGATCTATCAGGCGAAGGGGCTGCCGAAGGCGGACGCGCAACGCCTCGCGGCGCAGATCATGCAGAGCGGTCCGGCCGCGCTCGACACCCTCGCGCGCGAAGAGCTCGGCATCGACCCGGACGAACTCGGTGGCAATCCCTGGTCGGCGGCGGGAGTTTCCTTCGGCTTGTTCGCGCTCGGGGCGCTGGTGCCCGTGCTGCCTCTGACGTTCCTCGGCGGCCGATCCGCCATCGTCGCGAGCATCGCCGCGAGCGGCGCCGCGCTCGTGTTGATGGGCGCGCTGGCGTCGCTCTTCAATGGTCGTTCCGCCACCTATTCCGCCGCACGGCAGCTGCTGCTCGGCGCGGCGGCGGCGGCGGTGACCTACGGCGTCGGCGCACTGGTCGGTGCGTCGCTCGGTTGATCGATCGCCGAGGAGGGCTCCGCTCAGCGTCTGAGTGCTTCAGGAGGACCCGGGCGGCGCGTACACGATCTCGGTGCGCGCACTGAACCGGTACAGGTCCTCTTCCCCGCAATGCGGACAACGGATCGCGCTCAACGGGTCGCCGAAGTCGGCACCCGACCCCGCGCCGGCCAGTGACGCCGGGGTCAGCGCGATCGGGCGGCCGCAGCCGCGATTCTTGCAGAGCCAGCCGGTGTAGGCCTGATTCGGGATCAGTTCGGCGACCCGAAGGACCTCGACGTGCCGTATCGGTGCCGACGTCGACGACTTTCGTGCCGGGGTACCCCGTCCCTTGTGCGTACGCTTGATGGCCATGCTCGTCCCGAGGTTGCGATTCCGTTGCGGATCCGGGAGGAGCCTACGCTCCGCCGAGGGCGCCTGCCAATCTCGATCGGGATCGTCACGCGGAACGGTTCGCGGCGGCGTCGTTCCCCATCCCCGTGGCGAACTTCAAGTCAATAAGTTCGAGTAGATAATCAAATATGTTGCTAGAGATATAAGTCGTAATAATTTGATAAATAACAATAAAAATATCAATTAACTACCCGATCGAGATTGGTGCCTTATTGCCTTGAAAAATTGGGAGATTTAGACAAATATTATCCTGGAATGGCGGGATAAATATAAGATTTATTTTTAATAAACAATGAAATACGAGCGTTTTCTAGAATATTGGTTTAAAAGCCCCCTGCCGTCACCACCGAGCACCGCGTTCAGGCCCGCGGCCGGGTCTCGACGAAGCGCGCCTTGTGGTCGGGCGAGATCGGCTCGGCCTTGGCCTTGCGCCACACGTCGTAGAGCATCAGGCTCGCGGTCAAGGTGCCGAGCGTCGCGAAATACGCGCGCGGGCCGAATGCCGAGAACAAGCCGCCCATCACCAGGGGTCCGAACGCGGCCGCGGTCCCGTTGATCCGCAGCAGCTTGCTGCTCGCGGCGACCATCTCCGACGGATCGAGCTTGTCGTTCACGTGGGAGATCGACTGCGAGTACAGCGTGAGCGCCGCGCCGCTGAACAGTGCGGCGAGCACCAGGAGCGCCGGGTGCGGGATCCGCGGGAACGCGACGATCGTCGCGGCGACGCCGGTCGCGATCGTGCACACGATCGCGATCAGCGTGCGCCGGTCCATCCGGTCGGAGAGCCGCCCGATCGGATACTGCGTCACCACCGCCGCGAGAATGCTGACCGACATGAACGCGGCGACCTGGGTGATCGACAGGCCGCTGAGGCGCGCATACACGGTACCCATCGAGAAGATGATCGAGGAGATCAGCCCGGCGACGGTGACGCCGGCCACCCCGAGGGGGGCATCCCGGTACAGGTCCCGCAGGCGCACCCGCCGTGGCAGCGCGACCTCGGGTGCCTGCTGGGCCGACAGCACGATCGGAACCATCGACGCGGAGATCAGCAACGAGACCATCATGAACGGCAGCGGCGTCGCCGGGCTCCAGGGCACCAGCAGGAATTGCGCGGCGCCGAGCCCCACGTACAGCACCGCCATGTAGATCGCAAACAGCCGGCCGCGGGTCTCGCGGCTCGCGCGGTCGTTGAGCCAGCTCTCGGCGACGACGTAGATGCCGGCGAAGCACAGGCCCGACAGCAGGCGCATCACCGCCCAGGTCACGGGCTCGACGAACGCGCCGTGCACCAGGGCGACGCCCGAGGCAACCGCCGCGAGCGCCGCGAACGCCCGGATGTGTCCGACCCGGCGCACCATCCGGGGCGTCGCGACCGTGCCGAACAGGTACCCGACGTAATAGCAGGACATGATGAGTCCCGTGACGGTCGGCGGGAACCCCTCGATCGTCGCGCGCACCCCGAGGAGCGAACTCTGCAGGCCGGATCCGAGCATCAGGATGCCCATGCCGAGCAGCAGGGGCCAGGTCGCATTGAGTTCGCGAATGGGCATGATTTGCGATTCCATCGGCTGAGGGAACGTGATCGCGCGCGTCGAGCGCGTACCTTACGACAAGTGCACGACGCCGCGGCGTTCCGGCGCCTTAAGACTGCGTTAATCGGTTCGGGGATCGCCGGCTTGATTATTGTCCGGGGGGTCAGTACGGTACGGGACCGACCATCGGGCTGGCGGACGGAGGGCGAGGTGGAACCGGGTGTGGCTTGGTCGCCGGAAATCGCGCGCGCGGTCGCGGCACAGTTCGATCTGTTGCATCTGCCGCCGGACTTCCACGCGAATCCCTACCCCTACTACGACGCGCTGCGGACCCACGAACCGGTCAAGCGCTTCGACGACGGCTCCTGTTTCCTGACCCGCTACGAGGACCTCGTCCGCGTCTACCGCGACACGAAGCGCTTCAGCTCCGACAAGAAGCGCGAGTTCCTGCCGAAGTTCGGCGACACACCGCTCTACGAACATCACACCACGAGCCTCGTGTTCCGTGATCCACCGGTGCACACGCAACTGCGACGGCTGATCGGCGGTGCGCTGACGCCGCGGCACGTCGCCGTGATGGAACCGGGTCTGATCGGGCTGGTCGACAGCTTGCTCGATCGGATCGCGCAGCGGGAAACGATCGACCTGATCGACGATTTCGCCGGTGCGATCCCGGTCGAGATCATCGGCAACCTGCTCGGCGTACCGCGGGAGGATCGCGGGCCGCTGCGCGGGTGGTCGCTCGCGATCCTCGGTGCGCTCGAGCCGACGCTCAGCGAGGCGGCGGCGGCGCTCGGGAACGCCGCGGTGCGCGAAATGCTCGCGTATCTGGAGGGATTGGTCGCGGACCGGCGCGCCCACCCGGGCGATCCGGAAACCGACGTGCTGACCCGGCTGATCCTCGGCGAGAACGACGGCGAACGCCTCGGCATGAAGGATCTGCTGCACAACTGCATCTTCCTGCTGAATGCCGGTCACGAGACGACGACGAACCTGATCGGCAACGCGCTGGTCCTGCTGTGCGAGTGGCCGGAAGCACGGCGCTTGCTGATCGAGCGGCCGGAGGCGATCGAGACCGCGGTCGAGGAGTTCCTGCGCTTCGAGAGCTCGAATCAGCTCGGCAACCGGATCACGACCGGCCCGGCCGAGATCGGCGGCGTCGAGATGCCCGCGGGCACGCGGATCTGGCTGTGCATCGGCGCCGCGAATCGCGACCCGCAGAAGTTCCCGGACCCGAACCGGCTCGATCCCCTGCGCACGCCGAATCGCCATCTCGCGTTCGGTTCCGGGCCGCATCAGTGCGTCGGTCTCACGCTCGGACGGCTCGAGGCCCGCGTCGCGATCTCGCGCTTCCTGCAGCGCTTTCCACGATATGGGCTCGCCGGGCCGCCGGTCCGCGGCGGCCGCGTCCGGTTCCGCGGGTTCGTGCACGTGCCCTGCCGGTTGAACCCGGGTGCGGCCGTCCCGTCGAACCACGATGTCACGATCACGATCAACGGAGGAATCACATCATGAACGCGCAGATCGATTGGCATGCCCGTGCGCAAGCCCTGAAGTTGCCGAGCCAGGTCCTGATCGACGGCAAATTCGGGTCCGCGCAGAGCGGCAAGACGTACGAGGTCGTCAGTCCGAGCACCGGTCGCGTGGTCGCGAAGCTGCCGGACTGCGCGGTCGCGGACGTGGATCGCGCGGTCGCCGCGGCGCGGCGCAGCTTCGAATCCGGGGTCTGGTCGAATCTCGCGCCACGCGATCGCAAGAAGCACCTGAAGAAGCTCGCGGAGCTGATCGAGTCGCACCGCGACGAGCTCGCGCTGCTGGATTCGATCACGATGGGCATGCCGATCTCGATCGCGGCGGGCTATTGCGTGCAGTGGGCGATCAACTGCTTCGAGTGGTACGGCGAGGCGATCGACAAGCTCTACGACGAGATCGCGCCGACCGACCGCGGCGTGTTCGCATCGATCACCCGCGAACCCGTCGGCGTGGTCGCGGCGGTGCTCCCGTGGAACTGGCCGACGGGACTCCTCGGCTGGAAGGTCCCGCCGGCGCTCGCGACCGGGAACAGCGTCGTGCTGAAGCCCGACGAACAGACCTCGCTGTCCGCGCTGCGCATCGCGGAGCTTGCACTCGAGGCCGGCATTCCGCCCGGCGTGTTCAACGTGGTCACCGGGGGACCGGCGGTCGGCGAGGCGATCGGCCGGCACTTGGACATCGACGTCGTCGGGTTCACCGGGTCGACCGAGGTCGGGAAGC
>JAJXYU010000301.1 GCA_021780395.1 Pseudomonadota bacterium | reverse complement strand
CGCCGCGCCGGCGCGCGCCGGGAAGCCCCGGCCGGCGGCGAGCCCGGTGCCGCGCGCGACCGTCGTGCGCACGCTCGCGATCCTGATGGTGCTGCTGTTCTCGAAGTATTTCTATCTCGCGAGCATCGGCAGCTATTACGTGTTCTACCTGATGGCGAAATTCCGGCTGTCGATGGCCCATGCGCAGATCTGCCTGTTCGTGTTCCTGTTCGCGGTCGCGCTCGGCACGATGTTCGGCGGACCGATCGGCGATCGGATCGGGCGCAAACGCGTGATCTGGGCGTCGATTCTCGGGATCGCGCCGTTCACGCTCGCGCTTCCGTACGTCGACCTCGGTTGGACGATCGGCCTGTCGTTCCTGGTCGGCCTGATCCTCGCGTCGGCGTTCTCGGCGATCCTCGTCTATGCGCAGGAGCTGCTGCCCGGCAAGGTCGGCACCGTGTCCGGGCTGTTCTTCGGTCTCGCGTTCGGTTTCGGCGGGATCGGCGCGGCCGTGCTCGGCGCGCTCGCGGACTGGCGCGGAATCGAGTTCGTGTACCGGGTCTGCGCGTTCCTGCCGCTACTCGGCGCGACCGCCGCCTTCCTGCCGGACATCGAGCGCGGCCGACGCGTCTAGCGCGGCGAGGATCCCGGCGAGCAGCCGGTTCGGGCTCGGCGGGCAGCCGGGGACGACGACGTCGACCGGAATCACGTTCGCGACGGCGCCGAGGCTCGGACCGCCGCAACCGAACACCCCCCCGTCACGGCCGCAATCTCCGATGGCGACGACGAGTTTCGGGTCGGGCGTCGCCTCGTAGACCCGCAGCAGCGGATCGCGCATCGCGGTGGTCACCGGTCCGCTGACGAGCAGCAGGTCCGCGTGGCGCGGGCTCGCGACGAAATGCACGCCGAGTCCTTCGATGTTGTAGATCGGATTCGTGAGCGCATTCACCTCGAGCTCGCAGCCGTTGCACGATCCGGCGTCGACCATGCGTATCGCGAGCGCACGCCCCAGGATCCCGAGGATCCGCTGCTCCAGCACCGCGCGGATCCGCAGCGTGGGGTCCGGCGCCGGCACCGGCTCCGTCACGATGCCGGTCCGTTGGATCTGGCGTAAGGTCTTCAGCACCCTCCCTCCTTCGCGGCGCGCCTAGAGGTCGTGGCCGCTGTACGACAAATTGAACGACTTGTTGATCAGCGGGAAGTCCGGAACGATGTTGTCGATCACCGCGTGCTCGAGCGCCGGCCAGTTCTGCCAGGACGGATCGTGCGGATGGCAGCGGCGGATGCGCCCGCCGGCCGCCGTCGCGAGCGCGACCAGCACCGGGCCGCGCCAACCCTCGACCGCTCCGACCCCGAACGCGGCCGGCGCCGGCGCGACGACCGCCACCCGCGAATCGCCGCCCGGCAATTGCGCGAGGATCCGCCGCCCGAGCCGGCAGGACTCCAGCAGTTCGTCGAAACGCACCGCGACCCGCGCGGCCACGTCCCCGGACACCGCGCCGCCGATCGCCGGGCGCAGCTCCTCGTAGGGCGGGAAGCGAAGGTCGCGGCGCAGATCCTGGACCTGGCCGCTCGCGCGACCGGCGAGGCCGGTGAGCCCGAGTCGCGCCGCGAGATCCGGCGCGATCGCGCCGGTGCCGGTGAATCGGTCGCGTACGCCCGCATGCTCCTCGTAGATCCCTCGCAGCACCACGCTCTCGGCGCCGACCTCGGCGAGGCATCGGTCGAGCGCGGTGGCTGCGTCGGGCGGCAACTCGCGCGAGACTCCACCCGGCACCACCCAGTCCATCGCATACCGCTGGCCGAGCGCGTGTTCGGTCGCGCGGAGCACCTGTTCCTTGAGGCGGGAGAACTGCGTGAGCCCGAACGCGAAACCGGCGTCGTTGCCGAGCGCGCCGAGATCGCCGAGATGGTTGGCGATGCGTTCGAGTTCGAGCGCGAGCGCGCGCAGCCACTGCGCGCGCCGCGGGATCCGGACACCCCACTGCGACTCCAACGCGATGCAATACGCCCAGGAATACGCGACCGCCGAATCGCCCGAGACCCGCGCCGCGAGCCGGGAGCCGTCGAGCGCGGCGAACTCGAGGAAACGCCGTTCGATGCCCTTGTGCGCGAAGCCGAGTCGCTGTTCGAGCCGCAGCACCTTCTCGCCGACGACCGAGAAGCGAAAATGTCCCGGCTCGATGATCCCGGCGTGAACCGGTCCGACCGGGATCTCGTGCACACCGTCGCCTTCGACGCGGACGAACTCATAGGCTTCGCCGGGCGCATGCCGCAGCCAGGGCCGATGATCCGGATCGGTCGATCGCAGCCCGTGAAGGTCACGGATCGCCCGCTGCATCCGCCCGGCGAACGGGTAGAGATCCTGCAGCCCGGGATACGGATCGTCCGCGACGGCCGGCGCGTCGCACACGAGCTCGGCGATCCACAGGCCGGCCGCGGTCTGGTACGCGGCGAACACCGCCGGACGACCCGCGGTCGCGTCCTGCCCCCAGAGCGCGAGCAATCGCCCGCCGGACGCGGCCACGTCCTCGGCGAGGCGGCGCCAGTCCTCCGCGCCGACACGCAGAGGGCGGACCGCGGCATCGTCCGCGATCGGCTCGAAGGCCGCGAGCCAGTGCCGCAGCGGCATCTCACCCACCCCCGCCGATCAGCCGCGCCGCCGCACCGTACCAGGTCGCGAGGAACGGCGGGATGAACAGGCCGAGCATCAGCACCAGACCCAGATGGACGAACACCGGCAGCAGCGCCGGCGAGTGCGGCAGCCGCCGCAGCGTCGTGTCGCCGAACACCATCGACTGGACCCGCGAGAAGATCGCCGCGAACGCGACCGCGAAACTCAGCAGCAGGATCGGCGTCGTCCAGGGATGATCGCGCATCGCCGTCGTGAGGATCAGGAACTCGCTCGCGAACACCCCGAAGGGTGGAACGCCGAGGATCGCGAGCGCACCGATCATCAGCCCCCAGCCGACCGTCGGGCTCACGGTCGCGAGGCCGCGGATGCGCTCGATCGACTGCGAACCGGACTTCTGCGCCGCATGGCCGGCCGCGAAGAAGATCGCGGACTTCGTCAGCGAGTGCACGGTCATGTGCAGCAGCGCCGCGAAATTCGCGACCGGTCCTCCCATGCCGAACGCGAACGCGACCAGCCCCATGTGCTCGATCGAGGAGAACGCGAACAGCCGCTTGATGTCCCGTTGACGCCACAGCGAGAACGAGGCGACCAGGACCGAGACCAGGCCGAAGCCCATCAACATCCGCCCCGGCCAGGCCGAGTGCAACGATCCCTCGACCAGCACCTTGCAGCGAACGACCGCGTAGATCGCGACGTTGAGCAGCAGGCCGGAGAGCACCGCCGAGATCGGTGTCGGACCCTCCGCGTGAGCGTCCGGCAGCCAGTTGTGCAGCGGCACCAGTCCGGTCTTCGTGCCGTAGCCGACCAGCAGGAACACGAACGCGATGCTGAGCACCCGCGGTTCGAGCTGGCCCTTGACCGCGTCGAGATGGGTCCACAGCAGCGCACCGACCCCCTGCGCGCCGAGCACCCGTTCCGCGGCGATGTACAACAGGATCGTGCCGAACAGTGCCTGGGCGATGCCGACGCCGCACAGGATGAAGTACTTCCAGCCGGCCTCGAGAGCCGCCGGGGTGCGGTACAGCGAGACCAGCAGCACCGTCGACAGGGTCGCCGCCTCCATCGCGACCCACATCAGGCCGAGGTTGTTCGTCGTGAGCGCGAGCAGCATCGTGCCGATGAACAGCTGATACATCGCGTGATACAGGCGCAGCGCCCCGGGGCTCACCCGGCGGTCGTCCGCCTCGATGCGCATGTACGGCCGCGAGAACAGCGAGGTCGTGAGCCCGACGAACGCCGTCAGGGCCACCAGGAATGCGTTGAACGGGTCGATGAAGAACTCGTCGTTCGCGAACGTCGCATCGCCGCGCGTCGCGACCCGCCATGCGAGCGTGGCCGCGGCCGCGAACGTCGCCAGGCTGAACGCGGTGTTCACCTCCGGCGCGCGTCGCCCGGCGCCGGTCCAGGCGAGCACGAACGCGCCGGCCAACGGGGTCACGAGCAGCGCGAGCAGGTCCATTCAGCGTCCTCCCTGGTGCGATTCCAGGCGGTCGAGATCGAGGCTGTCGAACTGCTCGCGGATCTGGAAGAAGAACACGCCGAGCACCAGCATCGCCACCAGCACGTCGAGCGCGACACCGAGCTCGACGACCATCGGCATCCCGTACGTCGCGCTCATCGCTCCGAAGAACAGCCCGTTCTCCATCGACAGGAAGCCGATGACCTGCGACATCGCCTTGCGGCGCGTGATCATCGTCAGGAAGGCGAGCAGGATCACCGCGACCGCGATCCCGATCGCGCTGCGGGTCGCGGTGCTCGCGAGCGCGGAGATCGGTTGCGCGAGCCCGAACGAGAACACGACGATCAGCACGCCGACGAGCATCGTGCCCGGGATGTTGAGCAACGGATCCGTGTCCCAGTAGACGCCGAGCCGCCGGATCATGCGCCGCAGCAGCCACGGCAGCGCGAGCACCTTGAGCGAGAGCGTCAGCGCGGCCGACAGCAGCAGGTTGCCGTCGCCGGTGCGCCACGCGAGCAGCAAGGTCGCCGCGCACAGCACCCCTCCCTGCAGCGCGAACAGCTCGACCAGGGTGGCGACGCGACGCTGCGCTAGCATCGCGAACGACAGCAGCAGCAGCAGCGCCGCGAGCGAGTCGAGCAGTTGCATCACGAACGGGGTATGGGCCATCGGTTCAAGCTCCGAGCAGCAGGTGCACGAGCATGCCGAGCACCGCGAACAGGAACGCCGCCGCGAGGAACTCCGGCGCGCGGAACACCCGCAGCTTCGCCGACGCGGTCTCGATCAGCGCGAGCGCCGCGCCGGCGACCACGAGCTTCGCGGCGAGCGCGGGGATCGCGGCGGCGAGCGCGAACGGTCCGGTGACGCCGGTCGCGGTGCCCCAGGGAATGAACAGCGCGAAGCCGATGCACGCGTAGTTCATCAGCTTCAGGGCGGATGCGAACTCCATCAGCGCGAGGTGCCGCGCGGAGTACTCGAGCAGCATCGCCTCGTGGATCATCGTCAACTCGAGATGGGTCGCCGGGTTGTCGATCGGCAGGCGGCCGTTCTCGGCGAGCAGCACCATCGTGAACGCGACGCCGATGAACGCGAGGCTCGGCGACAGCGTGATCGGCCCGGTCGCGAGGCGCTCCGCGATCGACGGCAACGCGGTGGTCGACGAGGTCAGCGCGGCGACGAAGATCACCATCAGGAGCGCCGGCTCCGCGAGGAATCCGACCATCATCTCGCGGCGCGCGCCGAGCGTTCCGAACGGCGTGCCGACGTCCATCGCGGCGAGCGCGAGGAACATGCGCGCGGTCGCGAACAGACCGACCAACGCGATCGCGTCGGCCGCGGGGCTGAACGGCAGGCGTGTACCCATGGACGGGATCACCGCCGCCGCGGCCAGCATCGTCGCGAACACCACGTAGGGCGCGACCCGGAACAGCGGCGAGGCGTTCGTCGCGATCACCGCGTCCTTGTGGAAGAGCTTGCGGATGCCGCGGTAGACCTGCCACAGCGGCGGCGCCCGCCGGTTCTGCAGCCACGCACGGCATTGGTTCACCCAGCCCTGGAACAACGGCGCGACCACGAGCGCCGCGACCACTTCGAGCACCTGTGTCAGCCAGTCGATGGGTCTCATAGCACCAGCGCGAGCAGCAAGCACAGCGTCGCGAGCGCATAGAGCAGGTAGGTCGAGATCCGGCCCCGCTGGAACACCGCGCAGAACTCGGCGCCGCGGTCGACCCAGCCCGCGAGCGGCTCGTACAGCGCGCGCCAGACCCGATCGCCGATCTCGACCGAATAGCGCGGCGCCGCATCGAACGGCGTCGGCAGGCTGCGCCGCATCGCGAACCACGGGGTGAACAGGTGGCGGATCGGTTGCCCGAAGCCCTCGGCGGTATCCTGCGTCCGCCCGGTCAGGGCATCGCCGCCGCAGGTCCACGGCGGTGCGCGGCGTACCAGCCGGCGATAGGTCAGACGGACCACGAGCACGGTGAGCAGGACGCCCGCGATCACCGTCCCCGCGAAGATCGGCGGCGCATACGAGATCGATTGCGGACCGAGGGGCGCCAGCATCCACCACGATCCGCCGCCCGCCGGCAAGGCGCCGACGCCGAGGCTGCTCGCGACCTTGCCGAGCGCCGGCACCACCATCGCGGGCAGCAGCCCGAGCGCGACACAGCCGAGTGCGAGCCAGCCGAGTCCCGCCCGCTCCATCCATCCCGCGTCATGGGCGGTGGCGAGCGCGGCCTCGCGCGGCTGGCCGAGGAACACGACGCCGTAGAACTTGACCATCACGTAACCGGCGAGTGCCGCGACCAGCGCGACCAGGCCGGCGCCGAGCGGCAGCAGCATGTCGACGAACGGATACGGCACTTCGTGGGCGTGCAGGAAGGCTTGCAACAGCAGCCACTCGGAGACGAAGCCGTTCAGCGGCGGCAGTCCCGCGATCGCGAGCACGCCGACGAGGGTGAGCCAGGCGACCCAGGGCATCCGGTGGATCAGGCCGCCAAGCCGGCCGAGATTGCGCTCGCCGGTCGAGTGGAGCACCGAACCGGTGCCGAGGAACAGCAGGCTCTTCATGAACGCATGGTTCAAGGCGTGGTAGAGGACCGCGATCAACGCGAGCGTCGCGACGGCCGGCATCGCGGCGCCGTGGAACACCATCGCGAGACCGATTCCGGTGAACAGGATCCCGACGTTCTCGATCGAGGAGTACGCGAGCAGGCGCTTCATGTCGGTCTGGGCCGCGGCGAATACGATGCCGTAGAGCGCGCTGAACAGCCCGAGCGCGACCGGCACGAGCCCCCACCAGGCCGGCAGCCCGTGCAGCAGGTCGAACACGACCCGCAGCATCCCGTAGATCGCGATCTTCAGCATCACGCCGCTCATCAACGCCGACACCGGCGAGGGCGCGGCGGGGTGGGCCTCCGGCAGCCAGACGTGCAGCGGCACGAGCCCCGCCTTCGCCCCGAAGCCCGCGAGCGCGAGCAGGAACGCGGCCGCGGCCCAGCCGCCGGAAAGGTGTGCGGTGCGCATCGCGTCGAACGTGAAGTGCCAGCTCCCGCCCTGCAGCACACCGAAGCACAGCAGGATCGCGAGCGCACCGAGGTGCGCCATCAGCAGGTACAGGAAGCCGGCGCGGCGGATCTCGCCGATCCGGTGCTGCGACGTGACCAGGAAGTACGACGACAACGCCATCGTCTCCCAGGCGACCATGAACGCGTAGGCGTCGTCGGCGAGCAGCACGAACCCCATGCTCGCGAGGAACAGGTGGTATTCGAAGCACAGCAAGCCGGGCGCGGTGCCCTGCCCGACGCGAAAGTAGCCGGCGCCGAACAGCGAGATCCCGGCGCTCGCGGCGCCGAGCAGCACGAGGAACGCCGCCGACAGCGGGTCGAGCCGCAGGTGCATCGGCAGCGCCGGCAGGCCGATCACGAGTTCCAGCCGCTCGGGCGGCCCGCCGAGGTGGACCGCGGCGATCGCGGCGATCGCGGCGCCGCAGACCGCGCCGAGCGGAAACAGCGTCCGGCCGGCGACCTTCAGGCTCGAGGGTCGCACCAGGCCGGCCGCGCCGATCGCGATCCACGCGCACAACAGCGCGAGGATCTGCGCGAGCGGGGTTCCGAGGGCGGCGGTCACGGCGGCGATGTCGGGAGATCCGGGGTCGAGGTGTGCATTGGATACGCATCGCATTATAATCCAATTCAACGTGACTCAGGAAACCCGCACCGCCCGTCTGACCGTGCTGATCGACCCGCGCAAGAAGGCGGTGTTCGAGCGGCTCTGCGCGGAAGAAGACGCCGTGCCCTCGCAGGTGGTGCGCCGGCTGCTGCGCCGCTACATCGAGGAACGTCTCGGCAAACCCTGGTCACCGGAAGACGTGCCGTTGCCGAAGCGCAAACCCGCGCGCCGCGCCGGCTCGAAGTCCCGCCGGACCCGGTCCCGTTGAAGAGGAAACGATCGATGCTCCCGAAGAATGCGCGGTATTCGACCACGATGATCGCGATCCACTGGCTCACCGCGGCGCTGGTGCTGGTCGCGTACCTCGTCAGCGAGGGCGGCCGGCACGTGCGCGAGAATCCGCCGGTGCTGCATTTCGCGTGCGGATTCGCGGTGCTCGCGCTTATTTTCGCGCGACTGATCGCACGGGCCGCCGGCGGCGCGCCGCCGCCGCTCGACTCGGTCGGACCCGCGCTCGCGCGGGCCGCGAAACTCGGCCACGCGGCGCTGTATCTCATGCTGATCGCGGTTCCGTTGACCGGCTGGTACGCGGTTTCGCGGCTCGGCGTGCCGATCGACCTGTGGGGCTTGAAGATTCCGGCGATCGCCGCGGCGGTCAAGGGACGCATCGGCCCGATCGGCGAGATCCACCAGATCGGCGGCAACGCGATCCTGATCCTCGCGGGCCTGCACGCGGCGGTCGGCGTGTGGCACCAGTTCGCACGCCGCGATCACACGCTCGAGCGGATGAACCCCTTTTGAAGGAAGGCCGGGCGCCTGCGGGCGGCGCCCGGCCCTCGAGAGTCCGCGGGGACCGGATCCTCCGGCGCCCCGCTCGCGGCTAGTGGAAGTGCACGACCATGCGGCTCACGCTCAGCGTGCCGGTCGACGCATCGAAACCACCCTCGGCGCTGATGCTCGACACGGTCGCGGTGCCGTTCAAGGCCTGGGTGAGCGCAGTCACGAAGTCGTTGAACGTCGAATAGGACGTTTCCTGCTCCGTATCGGCGTTCTCGGTCACGATCAGGTAAACCGGGTTCGACGCGCTCATGTCCGGCACGACGGTGATCCCCGACGTGAGCGCGGAGACCGCGACCTGCTCCGGGCCGATCGACAGCTCGAACTCGTCGGCGGCGGCGAGCAGGCTCGGCGCGATCGTCAGTTGCGCGTTGGTCAGTGTCGCGAACGGCGCGGTCTGACCCGGATCCGGCCACTCGATGTGCAGTTGCGCCGCGGTGTTCGCGAAGTCGACGATCGTCACCGCGTCGAAATCCGGCGGTGCGGCGCCGAACGGCGTGACCGTGCCGACGAAGCCGACCGGCACGCCGGCCGACAAGCCGCCCGTCGACAGCGCCTGCGGGATCGCGACCGTATAGGCGCTCGCGACCGCATCCTGCGCGCTGGTCGCGCCCGTGCCGGTGAAGTTGAACGTCGCCGGATCCTGTCCGTCGATGGCCTGCAGCGCGACGGTCGCGACGCCATTGCTCACGGGCGCGGACAAGGTTCCGATGATCCGGGTCGGCAGCAACACCGCCGTGCCGGAGGTCGCATCGAGCGTCGGATTGCCGGTCGCATCCGTCGACAGCGTGCCGGAGAGCTCGATGCGCTGACCGACCGAGATGTCCTCGGTCGTGAGCGCACCACCCCCGCCGAGCGCGGAGACGCTCGTGCCGCTGCCGATCGTCGCGGTCAGCTGCCGCACGTAGTGCACGTCTTCACCGCCCTGCGCGGACATCGTGTCGCCGTTCGCGATCGTGAGCGTATCACCGTTGCGCGACAGTACCGACCCCTGGACCCCGTCCCCGCCGGAGCCCGCGACGCTGGTCCCAGCGAGCACGTTGGTCGCGGTGAAGGTCATCGTGGCCTGGTCGAGCGTGCCGAACGCGACGGTCATCGTACCGGCCGGCAAGGCGGCGAGCGCGCTGAGACCCGCCGCACCCACGGCGTTCGTGCCGTTGAGCGTGAAGGTCGTCGACGCGGTGGTCGTGACCGTGGTCTGGCCGCTGTCGGTGCTGTTGTCGTCCTCGAACGGATGAACCTGGACCAGATAGGTGCCGGCGCTCGCGTTCACGCTGACGAGGCCACCGCGGACCCGGAGCTGCTTCGTCGCGTCGGGTACCAGGCTACCGCTCAGCACCGGGTTCACCGTGACGGTCGCCGGACTCATCGGCGACAGCGTGATCGCATTGGACGCGGCGAGGTTGAAGTCGAGCGCGAGGTTCGCGACCGTGCCCTCGGTGATCACGAGGGGCTGATTCGACGGCAGCGACAAATTCAGGGTCATCGTCGTCGAATTCGGCGCGACCAGCGGATTATTGGTCTGCCCGTCGATGATATGGTTCGGCGCGATCGTCACGCCGCCGCTGCCGCTATCGACGACGATCGTCGCACCGGAATAATCCAGCGTCATCGACGCGGACACGTAGTTGCCATCCGGAATTTGCGCCGCGCTGACGATTTCCGAGAGGTTCACGAGCTGCGCGAAGTCGACCGTGGTCTTCACCGGCAGCGTCTGCACGACGGTGCCGTCGGACCGCGTCAGGGTCAGCGAGTCGACGGTGACGATGTAGCTCAGGAAATCGCCCGGCGCGTCGGTCAAGGTCACCAGGGCGCCGCCACAGGCGCTGGTGCATGCGGTCGGGCTCGCAACGCCCCCGCTGCCGCCGGGCAGCGCGCCGCTGACACCGCCGCCGCCGCAGGCGGTGAGCGCCGCGGCGCCGAACACGATCACGCCGAGACGGCGCCAGCGCGTCGCGAGCGTGCGCCATCCGCGAAACCAGTCGATCGAATGCATGTCGATATCTCCTCGTGTGAAGCCGGCCCGCCGCGGCGCCACGCTTCCTCGAGCGGGGTTGCGCCGGATCCTTGGCGTCAGTGTGCAAATGCGATGCGGACTCGCCAACTGTCGGTTCGGGCCGACAGAAAACTTGTGCAAAATGGCGCAAGATTCCAGCCGCGATTGACATAACGCGGCATGCCCATCGGGTGGAACGAGCCGGTCGGCTCAGGGCAGCGCAGGACGCGGCGCAGCGCCCCGGTGAATCGCCCAGTCCATCGCCCGGGTGATCCATCCGCCACCGAGGCTCGCGGCGCCGATGCCGCGCAGGTCGTATTCACCGCCGCTCAGGATCGCGGCCGCGGCACGTTGCCCGCTCTGCACGGCCGGCCCGATCCCCTCGCACAGATCGCGCGTCGCGAGTCCCGCGGCGTCGCCGACGAGGAACGCGTTGCCCCGCCGCGCCGTCTCGCTGCGGGCCCGCAGGTAATAGCTATACCCGGTCGGCTCCTCGGGCACGTGGACGCCGAGCTCGCGATCGAGCTTCTCGGCGAACCGCCGCCAGTGCTGGCGCAGGTCCTCGTTCCGCTCCTTGAGCCGCAACGCGATCGCGCCGATCCCGACGTTCAGCCAGCCGCGATCCTTCGGCACATACCAGCTGTAACCCGGCAAGCCGTGCTCGAAGAACCACAGGCGGCAGTCCGGATCCCGCCATTCGTACGGGAACTCGATCTCCAGCGTCGCGGTCTGCAGCGCGCGTTCACGTGGCGCGAGCTCGCGGAACAGCGCGCGGTGCACCGGGCAACGGGTGCCCCCGGCGCCGATCAGGAATCGACAGCGGAATTCGCCATCGATCTCGAAACCGTCCGCGTCCGCCCGCACGTCCCTGACCGCATGGTGCAGCACTTCGACGCCGGAGCGCTCCAGCAGCCACGCGTCGAACTCGTATCGCCGGATCGAATGCTGCAGGCAGGGCACCGGCAGGTGCACGCCCTTCAGGTACCAATGCAGGCGCCGGAAGCTCAGGAAGCGGTGTGGATACGCGCCGACCTCGATCCCGAGGTCCGCGACGACCTCGGGCGTGATCCAGCCCGCGCACAGCTTGTGCCGCGGAAAGCGTTCACGATCGAGCAGCAGCACGTCGGCGCCCGCCGCGACCAGGCGCGCGGCCGCCGACGATCCCGCGGGACCGCCTCCGACGATGATGATCTCGGCGCTGCGCATCGAAACCCTAGCGGGCGTAGAGGTACTCGCGCGTGAGCGGAACGTCGTTGTTCTCGCGACCGGTGAATATCACCTGGAAGAGCTGCAGCACGCCGGACTCGAACGCCGCGACCGACCCCGCGAGATACAGCCGCCAGGTGCGGACCAGCCGCTCGTCGAACAACTCCCGCACCCGGTCGATCGCGGTCTCGTACCGGCGCAGCCAGTGCCGCAAGGTCAACGCGTAGTGCAGACGAAGGTTCTCCACGTCCAACACCGAGAGGTCCGTCGGTTCGAACAGCTGCATCATCTGGCCGATCGACGGCGGGTAGGCACCCGGGAAGATGCGCTTCTCGATCCACGGATGGAGCGATCCGGGCTGGTTGCGGCCGATCGAATGGATCAGCCCGCGGCCGTCCGCGCCGATCGACTCGCGCGCGATGCGCCCGAGGGTCGCGTAATTCTCCACGCCGACGTGTTCGAGCATCCCGACCGAGACGAACGCGTCGTAGCGCCCGCGGATGTTGCGGTAGTCGTCCTCGACGAACTCGACGCGTCCGTCGAGCCCGAGCTCGCGGGCGCGCCGGCGGGCGAACGCGATTTGTTCCTTCGAGATGTTGAACGCCCTGACCTTCGCGCCGTAGCGGCCGGCGATGTGCAGCGCGAGCCCGCCCCAACCGCAGCCCGCCTCGACGACCGAATCGCTCGCCGACAACCGCAGCTTCCGGCACACGTGGTCCATCTTCGCGACCTGCGCCTCGTCGAGTCCGGCATCCGCGCGCGGGAAGTACGCGCAGGTGTAGGCCATCGTCTCGCCGAGCCACAGCGCGTAGAAATCGTTGCCGAGGTCGTAGTGATGGTGGATGTTGTCGCGCGAGCCCTCGAGCGTGTTGCGCCGCGGCCGGCGGACCCATCCGGCGATCCGCTGCGGGATCGGGTCCTCACGATCGGCGCCGCTGCGGTATAAGACGTTCATCAGTTCGATCAGGTCGCCCTCGATCTCGATCCGACCTTCACTGTACGCATCGCCGAATCGAACCTGGGGATCGGCGACCAACCCGAGGAGCGTCGCACGATCGGCGATCCGCACGGTCGCAACCGCGGGACCCGGTTGCGTCTCGACGCGCTCGCCGGTCCAGCCGAACACGAAGTCGATCGGCGGCTCGCCGATCCGCGCGAGCAGACGCCGCAACAGCTTCGCTTCCAACGATTCCCGGCCGTTCGCGCGCGAATCGACCGGCTGTGGAGCCGCGTTCATCCTCCAACCCTCCCAATCCGCGTCCCTACGATCCCGCGCGAACGCCGCGGGCCGGTCACCCGACCGTCAGTCGAGCTGCGCCTGGAGCACCCGCATGCGGCGCCGCTGGAAGCGCAGTTCGTATTCCAGCTCCCGCAGGCGCAGCTGCAGTGTCGAGCGTTCCCATCGTTCGGCGACCGCCCGCCTCGCATTCGCGAGTTGCTCCCGGACATCGGTCCAGGCCGAGACGATCCGGCAGAACGCCTCGTATTCCTCGGCGACCCGCCGCCGCAGGTGCTCGACCTGCGCACGGCCCGGGTTGCGCGCGAGTTGGCGCTCGGTCATGCGGAACTGCGCGTCGAGGATCGCGCGCTCGATCTTGAACCAGGGCACGCGCTTCAGCCCGTACGCGAGCCCGAGGCCCTGCATCGCGCGAATGAACCACTTCGAGGGGTCCCACTGCCACAGGCGCACGCCGTTGCGGTAGTCGTGCGCGAACATGTGATGGAAGTTGTGATATCCCTCGCCGTAGGTCAGGAACGCGAGCACGAAATTGTCGCGCGCGGTGTTCTCCTCGGTGTACGGCTGCGAGCCCCACATGTGCGCGAGCGAGTTGATGAAGAAGGTGAAGTGGTGGCTCACGACCAGGCGCAGCACGCCGACGAGCAGCAGCATTCCGACGATGTCGCCGCTCCACCAGCCGATCAGCAGCGGCACGCCGACGTTCATCGCGATCGCGATCGGGAGATAGTGCCGTTGCTGCCACATCACCAGCGGGTCGCGCTGCAGGTCCCGGACCGTGTTCAGGTCCTGGTCGCCGCTCGGATAGTCGCGCAGCATCCAGCCGATGTGCGAGAACCAGAAGCCGCGGCGCGCGCAGTACGGATCCCGATCGGGATCGTCGATGTAGCGATGGTGCTTGCGGTGATCCGCACTCCATTTGAGCGCGCTGTTCTGCAACGCCATCGCCCCGAGCAGCAGATAGACGAGCCGCAGCGCCGGCCGCGCCTCGTAGGTCGAGTGCGCGAACAGCCGATGGTAGCCACAGGTGATTGCGAGCTCGTTGGTGCTCAGGAATGCCGCGAACCAGATCCACTCCGAGGCCCGGTAGCCGTGGGCGAACCCGTACCACGGCACCAGCACGACGGCCGCCGCGGTCGTCGCCACGAACATCGCCAACGTCACCCAGTTGATCGGGGCGGCGGGCGTGCGTGTTGCAATCATCGAGTCACTCCTCCGCGAGGGGACCGCGGGCACTGCATCGGATGTTCACCCGGACCGGGCGTCCGGGAGGACGCTCGCCGACCGGTCTCCTTCAGGGTGCGAACCGGCGCCCTTAGTGTAGCGACAGTGCCGCCGGGGCGGAAGGGACCGCGACCAGCAGTCCGTCGAACTCGCGCAGCAATACGTCGATATCGACCGGTTTCGGCAGGATCCGGTCGGCGATCGCCCGCGCCTTGCCGATTTGCCGGTCCGAGATGTCGCCGGTCAACACGATCGTCGGCGGCTTGCGGCCGAGCGCCTCGGCGAGTTCGCTCACCACCTGGTCGCCGGTCTGGCCTTGCTGCAGGTGGAAGTCGCACAGGATCAGGTCCGGCCGCACGCCCTCCTCGACGCGGCGCAAGGCCTCGGCGCGCGAGGCGGCGTGCACGACGTCGTAGCCCTCGAGCGAGAGCAGCAGGCCCATCGAGCGGGCGACGCCGGCGTCGTCTTCCACGTGCAGGATCGTCCCGCGACGGCCCGTCGGCCCGCCCGGCGACGCCGGGGGACATGCGGCGCGCGGCTCGGGCGCCGCGGCGTTCTGCGTGGCGGCCTCGTCCGCGGTACCGCACGGCAGGGACACGGTGAACGTCGATCCCCGACCGACCTCGGACTCGACCCGCACCTCGTGGTCGAGCAGCCGACACAGGCTGTGCACGATCGACAACCCGAGCCCGACCCCGCGACGTTGATCGAGCCCGGTCGCATCCACCCGATAGAACGCCTCGAAGATCCGCGGCAGGTGCTCCTGGTCGATCCCGACACCGCTGTCGGTCACGTCGATCGCGAGCCGCGCGCCGTCGCGGCGCACCCGCAGGCGCACCTCGCCACGGGGGGTGTACTTGATCGCGTTGGCGAGCAGGTTCCGCAGGATCACCGGCAAGAGCGTGGGGTCGCTGCGCACGACCTCCGCGCTGTCGTCGATGCCGAGGGCGAGGCCGCGCGCCGACGCCGCAACCGAGAAATCCGCGCGCAGGCGATGCAGCATCTCGGTGAGCCGGAAGTCGCGTTGGACCGGGACGATCACCCCCCGTTCGATCCGGTTCACGTCCATCAGCGCGGCGAGCGTGTCGTCGAGGTACCGTACGGCCTCCTCGAGCAGCGCGAGCGAGGGCTGAAGCGGACCGCCGGCGAGCGACCGGGACAGCACCGCGTGCAGGCTCCAGATCGTCTGCAGCGGTTGGCGCAGGTCATGGCTCGCGGACGCGAGGAAGCGCGACTTGAACTCGTTCGCCTGCACCGCGGCGTTGCGCGCGGCCTCGAGCTCGGCCTCCAGGCGCTTGTGCTCGGTGACGTCACGGCCGACGGACTGGATCTCCTGGAGCCGCCCGTCGCCGTCGAACAGCGCGCGATTGACGAGCTGCACCCAGCGGATCTCCCCGTCCGCGCGCGTGATCCGGCATTCGATCGTGATGATCGGATCCGCCGGCCCGAGTGTCGCATATCGCGCCTGGACCTCGCTGGCGTCCTCGCAGATCAGGTAAAGCGACCAGTGCGTACCGAGGATCTCGTCGCGCGTCCTGCCGACCATGCGGCAGAACGCGCCGTTGACGAACACCAGCACACCGTCGGGGCGGTAGCGCTGCACCAGGTCGGTCATGTCCTCGATCACCGCCAGATAGCGCAGCTCGCTGGCATGCGCTTTTGCGGCGGCGCCACGCCAACGGCCCGCATAGACGCGCATCCGCCAGACGATCCAGACGATCCCAAGCGCGGTCGCGAAGAACATCGCGGCCGCGGCGGCCGCATCGCGATCCGAGACGAGGCCCGGGGACGGCAGCAGCAACAAGTACGCGGCCAGGGCGCTCGCGACCGACACCGCGATACCGGCGCCTGCGCCGCAAAAAACCGCGGCGATGGCGACCGCCGGATAGAAAACGACGAGGTTCAACCCGGGCACCGGCGGCATGATCGTGAGCCGCAGCCCGACTGCGATGCAAAATATCCCGGCCGCGAGCAGGTATCGCTTCGCAGCAGACCAATGCTCGCTGATCCTTGCAACGGGTGACATGCAAGAAGGCCCCCTCGACCCAACCCGCGCGGCCATCCGGTAGACGAGTCTGCGGCCGTCGTCGCGAGGCAACTATACGGGTTTTTACGTTTGTCTCCTTGGGAAATCCCCAGGGTCGGCCCGACCGGATCCGCGGTGCGGCCGAGCCGGGCACTGATCAATCCGCTAGGCCGCTAGCGATAAGTCCGCATGGCGTCGCCGGGGCGGCGCTCGCAGACTTTGCGCCGAAGGATCGATATCCGGGGGCCACGGATGGCCCGGCTCGAGGTGAAGGAGCGCACAGTCATGAAATCCGACAACGACATCCGTCGCGACGTACAGAGCGAGCTGCAGTGGGATCCCAGCGTCGACGACCGCAACATCGGCGTGATCGTCAAGGACGGCGTGGTCACGCTGACCGGCGAGGTTCCGCAATTCTCCGACCGCTGGAACGCCGAGGACATCGCGAAGCGCGTCGGCGGCGTACGCGCGATCGCGAACGAACTGCAGGTGCGGATTCCGGTCGCCGGCGCCCGCAACGACACCGAGATCGCCGAGGCGGCCGCGAACGCCCTGCGCTGGCACGTCGCGACCGTCGCGGCCGAGATCAAGCCGGTGGTCAACGATGGGTGGATCACCTTGACGGGGCAGGTGAACTGGGGGTTCCAGCGGGTGGCCGCCGAGAACGCGATGCGCAACCTGATCGGCGTCAAGGGCGTGACCAACAACATCCGGGTGCTCTCGGCGGTCAAGCCCGCCGACGTGAAGAGCAAGATCGAGGACGCGTTCAAGCGGCATGCGTTGCTGGACGCGAAGGAGATCGCGGTACAGGTGCACGACTCGACGGTCACGCTCGTCGGCCGCGTACACACCTGGCAGGAGCGCGAGGACGCGGCGCGAGCCGCCTGGGCCGCGCCGGGGGTCGTCAACGTGGAGAATCGCCTGACGATTCAATAGTCGGGCGCAGGGTGCGGCTCGCGAGATCACAGCGCCGCGAGTCCGGGCAATGCCGCGACGACCGACGGCGAAGGCACGTAGCAGCGCACGAAGGACTCCGGCCAGCGCGACGGCCGGCCGCTGGTCAACGCGATGCAGGCGTAGTCGATCCCGGCGCGCGCGAGCGTCACGCCGCCCGCGCGGCGGACCTGGAAGCGGCGCCCGATCCGCAGCGGCCCGGTCCCCGGCACGAGCCAGGTCGCGACCTCGATCCGGTCGCCGCGCAAGGCCGGCCGCCGGTAGGCGATCACGCTGCGCACCACGGCCATGCCGCGGTCGAGCGCGAGACACTCGCCGATCGGCAGGCCGAGGTGCGCGGAATGGTCCCACGCGGCACGGTCGAACCAGGTCATGTAGACCGCGTTGTTCACGTGCTGGTATTCGTCGATGTCCGCGTCGGCGACGTCGAAGGACACGACGTGCGGGTCAGGCAAGTCCCAGGACTCAGCGCTCATCCCTCGCCCCCGGCCGCCGCATCAGAAGATTCCGAGTCCGACGCCGCTCGCGAGCGTCGCGCCGAGCTCGCCGCAGCGTGCGCGGTCCGGTTCGCCGATCTGTTTCGCGCGCAGGATCTGCTCCGGCGTCTGCGCGTGCGTGCAGACGATCAACGGCTCGGCGATCGCCTGCAACCGCCAGCCGGTCGCGATCCGCTCGATCTGGCGCGCGGCGTTATGACCGTCGCTCCCGGCGCAGACCATCGCCGCATAGGGACGCCCGGCGATCCGGTCGAGGACCGCGTAGTAGGTCCTGTCGAAGAAGCGTTTCACGACGCCGCTGATCGCCGCGAGGTTCTCCGGCGTCGCGAACAGGTAACCGTCCGCACGCAGCAAGTCTTCCGCGCCCGCCTGATCGGCGTGCCGCACGCCCACCTCGACCGCGGCGTCCGCGTCGGCCGCGCCGCGTGCCGCGGCCTCGACCATTTGCAAGGTCCCGCCGGTGTCGCTGTGATAGACGATCAGTATCGAGCGCATGCCGGCACCGGTCGGCCGCTCATCGAGCGACGCGGGCACGACCCTCGGTCGCGACCGCATCGCGCAGCAGCTCGTGCGCGGCGCGAACCGCGTTCGCCGCGATCGGCTCGATCCGCCGCCAGCCGGCGAGCGCATCGGGACTCGGCGCCGCGTCGGCACCGTCGACCGCGACGAACAGGTGCGCGAGCGCGGTGTCCGCGAATTGCAAGCTCGCAACCGACGAGGGCGGATAGCCGTAGTCGTCGAACGGATTCGGCGGCGGAATCTCCCCGAGCCGCGCATCGATTTTCACGATCAACGCATCGATTCGCGGCCGCTCGCCGGCTGGTGCGTGCGGGCGGGCGGCAACGAGCCGCCGCCGCAATCCGGCGAGACGCGACTGCGCCCGGGCGACCTCGCCGCGCAGGCGATCGATCCCGGTGGCCAGTTCGAACTGCCGACGATAGCCGGTGGCCGTAACCGACACGCGCGGGTCCGGCACCACCCGGAAGGATTGCACGAGGCGTTGGCCGTCGACGGCGAGTACCGCGGTGTACCGCCCCGGTGATGCCCAGACGGCGTCCTTCGCAGCGAGCCCCGCCGGCGCCGTCCACGTGAAGTCCCAGACCAGGCGGTGCGCGCCGGGCGCCGTCGACACCCGCGCGCGAGGCCGCGCCCATTCGGGAGCGTAATCGATCGTTGCAAGGTCCGGGACCCGCCGCGCATCGGCGCTCGACCAGCGTCTCACCACGGCACCGGACGCGTCGCGGATCGTGAGCGTGACCGGCGTGGTGGGTCGGCGGTTCAACACGTAGTCGATGTAGGCGCCATCCGGAGGATTCTTCGCCTTCGGCTCCTCGTCGGGCATCGGCGTGCCGAGGAAATCCGGGATCCGAAGCCGGACCGCATCCGCCGGCGCGAACAGCCACGCGGCGGCGGCCGTGACCGCCGGCGTCAGTTGCCGCAGCGGGGTCGCGTCGTCGAGGATCCAGAATCCGCGTCCGTGGGTCGCGATCACGAGATCGTCGCCGTGCACGTCGATGTCGCGGATCGACGTGACCGGCATGTTGAGCCGCAGGCTCTGCCAGTGGTCGCCGTCGTCGAAGGACACGTAGACGCCGCTCTCGGTCCCGGCGTACAGCAGGCCCGCGCGCCGATCGTCCTCGCGCACGACGTTCACGAAGTCGTCCGCCGGGATCCCGGCGACGATCCGCGTCCAGGTCTTGCCTCCGTCATGGGTGCGATACACGTACGGTCGGTCGTCGTCGAGGCGATGGCGGTCGACCGCGACGTAGGCGGTGCGGCGATCGAAATGCGACGGGTCGATCGACGCGATCTTCGACCACGCGGTCACGCCCGGCGGCGTGACGTTGCGCCAGTGCGCGCCGTCGTCGTCGCTGCGCCACAGCCAACCGTCGTCCGTGCCGGCCCAGATCTGCGCGGCGTCCCTGCGCGACGGCGCGACGCTGTAGATCACCCCGCGCCGCGGACCGCGTCCGAGGTTGTCGGCGACGGTCGGTGGATCGAGGGTCGAGGGAACGGCCGGATCCGGACGGGTGAGATCGGGACTGATCCGCTTCCAATGCAGTCCGCCGTCGCGGGTCTCGTAGAGCCGCTGATTCGCGAAATACAGCCGCCGCGGGTCCTTCGGCGAGAACACGAGGGGCAGGGTCCAGGTCGCCCGGTCGATGGCGGGATATGCGAGCGTGGGATCCACGGACCGGGTCTGGCCGGTGGCGAGGTCCAGACGGTCCACGTGCCCTCCGTAGACGAGGTTCGGATCGCGCGGGTCCGGCGCGATCATCCCGTTCTCACCGCCCGGAACGATCTCGTGGAACTGCGGCATCGCGATCCCGTCGCTCGAGAGGGTGCGGCTCGGCAACATCACCGCGCCGGAGTCCTGCTGCGCGCCGAACACGTCGTACGGGAACGCGTCGTCGGTCGCGACGTGATAGATCTGCGCGGTAGGCTGGTTGTACCAGGAGCTCCAGGTCCGGCCGCCGTTCAAGGTGATCACGACCCCCTGGTCGGACGCGAGGATGCGCCGGCGCGGCGCACTCGAGTCGATCCACAGCGAGTGGAAGTCGTCGCCGGTCGGATCGCCCTTCTCCGGCAGGAATACCCGGCCGCCGTCGTCGGAGCGCAATACGATCGTGTTCATCACCCAGACGCGATCCGCGTTCGTCGGATCGACCGTGACCCCGCCGAAATACCAGCCGCGCTGCCAGATCCGCGGATCGGCGCTCTCGCGGCGCCAGTGCGCGCCGCCGTCGTCGGATCGGTACAGACCGCCGTCGGCGGCGTCGACGAGCGCATAGACGCGCTGCGGATCGGCCGGCGACAACGCGATGCCGATGCGACCGGTGCGCGCCGGCAAGCCACCCCGAAGGCGGCGCCAATGCGCGCCGCCGTCGCGCGAGACGAACAAGCCGCCACCCGGACCGCTCGAGGGTGGATAGACGTTCCACGGCGGCCGCCGGGTCTGCCAGAGTGCCGCATAGACGACTTCGGGATCTCCCGGCTGGAACGCGAGGTCGACCGCACCGGTATCGGGCCCGCGGTACAGCACCTTGCGCCAGGTCGCGCCCCCGTCGGTCGACTTGAACACGCCCCGCTCGGCGTTCGGCCCGTACGGATGTCCAAGCGCCGCGACGTACACGATGTTCGCGTCGTGCGGGTCGACGAGGATCGCAGCGATCTGCCGGGAGTCCTCGAGGCCGAGGTGCGTCCAGGTCCGTCCGCCGTCGGTCGACTTGTACACCCCGTCGCCCTGCGCGATGTCCGACCGCATGTCCGCCTCGCCGGTGCCGACGTAGATCACGCGGGGATCGGACGGCGCGACCGCGATCGCGCCGATCGACGCGGTGGGCTCGCGGTCGAAGATCGGCCGCCAGGTCCGCCCGGCGTCACGGGTCTCCCAGACGCCGCCGTCGACCGCACCGAAGTACCAATGCAGCGGCTCGCCGGGCACGCCGGTCGCGGCGAGCGCGCGGCCGCCGCGAAATGGCCCGATCGAACGCCAGCGCAATCCGCCGAACAGCGCCGGCGGGAATCCGGCCGCGTGCGCGACGGCCGCAAGGCAGACGAACAGCAGGGTCGAACGAGCCCAGGACCCACGAATGGACGGCGGCATCGCAGCTCCGGATGTCACGGCAGGAAAATCAGGTAACCTTGCGCGCATTATGCGTTGAAACGGTGGTCACGATGCAAACGCCCGCTCCGCCTGCGACCCAGACGCGATCCTTCGCCGTCGTCTACCTGATCGAGATGTGGGAGCGGTTCGGCTTCTACGGAATGCAGGCGCTGATCGTGTACTACATGGTGCAGCGGCTCGGATTCCCCGACGACCGGGCGAACCTCGTGTGGAGCGCGGCCGCCGCGCTGATCTACGTCGCGCCGGCGGTCGGCGGCTGGATCGGCGACCGGTACCTCGGGACCCGGCGGACGATGCTGGTCGGCGCCGTCGTGCTCGCGCTCGGTTATGCGTTGATGTCCATCCCCAGCGAGACCACCTGGACGCTGTTCGGAGCGCTCGGCGTGATCGTCGTCGGCAACGGGCTGTTCAAGCCGAACGCGGCGAACCTCGTCCGCAAGATCTACGAAGGCGACGACGCGAAGATCGACAGCGCGTTCACGATGTATTACATGGCGGTCAACGTCGGTTCGACCGTGTCGATGCTGCTGACGCCATGGATCAAGGACGAGGTGAACCGCGACTACGGTCACAATCTCGGCTGGCACGCCGCGTTCGCGGTGTGCTTCATCGGTCTCGGCATCGGCTTGACGAACTTCTACCTGATGCGCAAGGCGATGCAGCGCATCGGTTCCGAGCCCGACGCCGCGCCGCCGGTGCCGGGCCGGCTCGCGGCGGTGCTCGCCGGCGCGGTGCTCTGCGTCGCGCTCTCGGCGGTGGTGCTGCAGTACGAGTCGGTCGCGCGGGTGTTCGTCTACGCCGCCGGCGCCGTGCTGCTCGGGATCTTCGTCCACCTGATCGCGAACAGCCGCCCCCACGAGCGCGCCGGCCTGATCGCCGCGCTCGTGCTCGTCGTGCAGACGATCTTCTTCTTCATCTTCTATCAGCAGATGTCGACGTCGCTCGCGCTGTTCGCGCTGCGCAACGTGGACTGGCACCAGACCCTGTTCGGGATCAGGTTGTGGACGTGGACGCCGGCACAGTATCAGGCGCTGAATCCGATCTGGATCATGCTGCTGAGCCCGGTGCTCGCCTGGGCCTATGCGCGCGCCGGCGCGCGCGGCAAGGACCTGTCGATCGCCGCCAAGTTCGCACTCGGATTCTCGGTCGTCGCGATCGGCTTCTTCATCTACGGGATCGCCGGCCGCGGCGCCGTGAACGGCATGACCTCGTCCTGGTACATGATCTGGGGCTACGGCTTCTATTCGCTCGGCGAGCTGCTGGTGAGCGGGCTCGGGCTCGCGATGATCGCGCGCTACATCCCGCAGCGCATGGGCGGCTTCATGATGGGCGCGTATTTCGTCGCGACCGGCATATCGCAGTACCTCGGTGGCGTCGTCGCGAACTTCGCGAGCCTGCCGAGCCGCGTGGCCGAGATCGTGAAGGCGGTCCCGGTCCGCGGCGCGGGTTGGGTGACCGCGCACTACCCGCAAGCGCTCGCGCTGAAGCTCGACGATTTCCGCGGATGGGTCGGCGCGCTCCCCGTGGACGACGCATCGCAGCTCGCGAGGACGCTCGCGGCCGCGCACGCCGCGCCGTTCGCGGCGCTCCCGGCCGCGACCCAACAGCGGCTGGTGCAGTTCAGCGACGCGCTGCACGTCGCGACCCTGCCGGTCTACACCCGCCTGTTCAACGAACTCGGCTACGCCGCGATCGTTTGCACGCT
>JAJXYU010000161.1 GCA_021780395.1 Pseudomonadota bacterium | reverse complement strand
TCACGGGACCGCAGATGCAGGTCTCGCAGTTGCGAGACGCAGCGTTCGTTGCGAACGTGGTCAAGACGATCAAGCTCATGCACGAGGGCTCCGAGGCGGTCGGGGAGTCGATCAGTTACTGGTGGGCATTCCATACGGTGCGCCGCTATCTCAAGACGATGGAAACCGGCGCGGCGCCCACCCAGTGGAGGAAGTCGGAGTGGCTGGACGAGGTACCCTTCTTCCGGGACGTGTCCTATCGACTCGAAAAGGCGATCGGCCCGTTCATACCTTGCTTCACGCACAACGACTTGACCTACGTCAACATCATGTACCGCTCGCCGGCCAAGGACGGGATCTGGCTGATCGACTGGGACGGCGGCGCGTACGGTCATCCGATGTGGGACATCGCGGAAATGAGCCTGCTGACCGGCGTCGACGACGAGTTCGATCGGTACGTCCTGACATGCTACTGGGGGAAGGTGAGCGAGCAGCGCATGCGAGACCTGGTGCGTGAACATCGCGCATTCAAGATGATGGCGGGCCTTCGACTCATTACCGAGGTCATGGTGACCGCGCATGATCCGTATTTCTATCTGACGCCAGAAGAAATGGCGAAGAGCATGGCGATCAGCTTCCCGGGGCAGCAACTCCACCTGAACGGACTCGCCGATCTGCTGCGACCCGGCTTCAATCAGATGTGGGCGGCCTACGGGGACGATTACCCCTAGCGGATCCTGGAGCGAGCGACGCATGCCGCGCGTTCACGTGCTGACCAACAAGGACTACGCCCGGCCGGAGCGATTGCGGGGCGCGATCGCGGTCGTCGTGGATGCGATATTCGCGACCACCGGCATCGCCGTCATGATCGAACGGGGCGCAAGGCAGATCGTACCGCTGGCGGATGCCGGGGCCGCGATGGCCGCGGCGTGCGAGTATCACGAGGACGAGGTGGTCCTCGTGGGCGAAAGGCACGGGGAGTCGATCCCGGGATTCCTGGAGCCGTGGCCGACCGACCTGCTCGCCCGGGACCTGCGGGGGAAGACGGTTCTCTACTCCACAACGAACGGCACCATCGCGCTGACGCGCGCCGCGACCGCGAGTCTGGTGCTCGCGTCCTCCCCGGTGAATGCCGATGCGGTGGCAGATCACATTCGTCGACATCACGAAAATCGAAACATCGTGCTGATCTGCGCCGGGTCCGGAAGCGCCTTCAGTCTCGAAGACTTCTACGGCGCGGGGTGCGTCGCGTCACGTCTGGCGGCCTTCGGCGAGTCGTTCGCGTTGAGCGATGCCGCGAATGCCGCTCGACTGTTGCACGACAACGTGCCCGCGCACGAGTGCATCTTCGGGACCTATGCAGGCCGGATGATGACCGCCCAGGGCAGGAACGGTGACCTGATGCTCGTGACCCGAGAGAACGCGTTCGACGTCATTCCGGTCTATGCGGAAGGTCGGATCCGCAACGCAGGGACGTCATCGCGGAGTGCCTGCGATGGATGAGATCGGAGCCGGACCTGCGCCTGCGCAGGTCACGCCGGGTCGCCGACGGACTCGGCCGCAAACGCCTCGTTCGGCATGTCCAGCAGGGATTTCTGGATCCGCCGATGATGAGTGCACGACGCCCTCTCGGCGGCAGCGGCATCACCGTCCAGGACGGCGCGCGCCACGGCCGCGAAATCGTCTACATCGGACCGCGTCGCATGCGGTCCCCGGTACATTTGGGTCTGCAGTCTCAACAGGTGAATCCGCATCGTCGGAAATAGCGAGGGAAGCTGACTGTTCCCCGTCAGTCGGATCAGGATGTCGTAGAACTGCTGCCGCAGCTGGGGTGCTCCGGCAAGGTCGTATTCTCGATCGCGGTAGGGTTGCAGCGCGCGCTGGTATGCCTTCAGCTTGGAGTGGCTCGATCCATTGCGCATGGCGGCGGCCGCGAGGCGGGCGGTCATCCGATCGATTCCTTCGGCGGCCACCATCAGATCGATCGCCTCAGGGCGGGTCAAGAGTCGCACGCAGGCGCCTCGGTACATCGTGCGTGACAGGATCCCGATCGCGTCGAGTCGCCGGAACGCTTCCCGGACCGGCCCCCGACTCACGCGCAGGGCGCTCGTGATGTCCGCCTCGACCAGCCATTGTCCAGGAACGTATCGTCCCGTGAGGATGCCGTTCGTCACGTGCTCGACGACGCGATCCGTCGACGACACCTTGTCTTCGTGGTCGGGAGCGGCGCGTGGGGTCGCGCGACGCTTGTCCGGGGTCCGTCGCAATTTCATTCGCTCGATCCTTGCATTGAAGTCGGTGGCCAAGGGCCGCTCTGCGGCGCAGTGGGCACGGCGCGAGACGGTCTCATCATAGCATTCGACACCTTGCGATTCTCATTGAACCGGAGCATTGGCGGTGATGAATGGAGTCACGATCGATCATTGCCTGAATGGCAAGTATACATATGGTCCGATCGGTTGTAGGACAATAATGTTGACATTTCGATGCGCGTGGCGCTAACGTCCACCCCGTGGCCTGAAGACGGCCGGTCGTCGTCGGCGTGCGGCCGACGCGCGCCGCCGCGCAGACGGCATCGCGAAGTCAAAGGGTGATCGTGACTCCTCAATCGGCAAACGGGTTGATCGTCAGGCTGTTCATCGACGGACATTGGCGTGACGGATCGGAAGGCAAATCCACGCCCTTTCTCGATCCCGCGACCGCAGAGAGAGCGGGGTCCGTCTGTCTCGCGGCCGGACGGGACATCGACGATGCCATCGACGCCGCCCGGCGCGGCTTCGCGGTGTGGTCCGAGACGCCTCCTTTCGAGAGAGCGCGGATACTCTGCATGGCGGCCACCGAGCTCAGGAGGCGTGTGGAGTCGATATCGGCCTCGTTGAGCACTGAGGTCGGCAAGCCGCTCGCGCAGGCGCGAGGAGAGATCATGAGCGCCGCGGACACGCTCGAATGGTTCGCGGAAGAGGGCAAGCGCTGCTTCGGTCAGGTGATTCCAGGACGAACGACCACCTTCCACACCGTGACGAGGCTCGAACCCGTCGGTGTCGTGGCTGCGTTCACGCCCTGGAACTACCCCGTGTCGCAGTCGGTCAAGAAGCTCGCGGCCGCCTTGGCGGCCGGGTGCGCGATCATACTCAAGGGACCGGAAGAAGCGCCCGCGGCCTGCGCCGAGGTGATCAAGGTGCTCGCGGAGTCCGGTGTGGCTCCCGGCGCGATCAACCTCCTGTTCGGAGAGCCGGCACGGATATCGGAGCGGCTGATCGCACATCCGGTGGTCCGCAGCGTGTCCTTCACCGGATCGGTTGGCGTCGGCAAGCAGCTGGCCAGCCTCGCCGGCCTTCACATGAAGCGCATCGTCATGGAGCTCGGCGGGCACGCGCCCGCGATCGTGTGTGCGGACGCCGATCTCACGCTCGCCGTCGACGAGCTGGTGCGCATGAAGTTCCTGAACAGCGGACAGGTGTGTCTGTCGCCGACACGATTCCTGGTCGACCAGTCCGTCTACGGGGAATTCCTGGGTCGATTCTCGCAGGCGGCACGCGCGTTGAGGGTCGACCACGGGCACGCGGAGGGCGTTCAGATGGGGCCCCTGGCGAATGCTCGCCGATTGCTCAAGGTCAAGGAGCTGGTCGACGACGCACGGGCCTGCGGTGCGCAACTGGTCTGCGGCGGAGAGCCGATCGAGCGCCGGGGATATTTTTTCGCGCCGACCGTGCTTGGCGACGTACCCGTGCAAGCCCGCGCGATGAACGAGGAACCGTTCGGTCCGATCGCCCTGTTTCGACCGTTCGATACGCTCGATGACGCCCTCGTCGAGGCGAACCGCCTGCCGTATGGGTTGGCGTCCTACGTCTATACCGACTCGCTGCGCACGGAGGCCGCCGTCACGCAGCGGCTGCATGCGGGGATGGTCGCGGTCAACCGGGTGTTCTCCTCGACGATCGAGGCACCTTTCGGGGGCGTGAAGGATTCCGGGTACGGTACCGAGGGCGGGACGCAGGCCATTCGGAATTTTCTCAACGAGAAGATGATCACCCGCTTCGTGGGCTGAAGCGGATGCCAAAGGAGACGATAGTGTCCAGTGCCGATCGGGCGGAATCGCGGGGCCGCGAAATCGCGACGCGCGTCGAGAGATTCGTGCGTGAAACCCTCGTGCCGTATGAAAAGGATCCTCGTTGGAAAATGCACGGGCCAAGCGAGGACATGGTCGCGGAGATGCGGATGCGGGCCCGCGAGGCAGGCGTACTGACGCCGCACTTTCCCGACGGCAGGCACCTGACGCATCGAGAGACCGCGCTCGTGCTGCGAGCGGCCGGACTGTCACCGCTCGGGCCGGTGGCGGTGAACGTCGCGGCGCCCGACGAAGGCAACATGCACCTGTTGAGTGTCGTCGCGAACGAGGAGCAGAAGAGCCGATTCCTGCAACCCCTGCTGGAAGGCAAGTCGCGATCCGCGTTCATGATGACGGAACCCGCCGAGGACAACGGGGCGGGATCGGATCCCTCCATGCTGCTCACGACGGCAGTGGCCGACGGGAGCGACTGGGTCATCAACGGGCGCAAGTGCTTCAGCACCGGGCTGGAGGGGGCGCGCGTCGCGATCATCATGGCGAAGACCGACGGAGGCGCGACGATGTTTCTCGCCGAATTGCCGAATGCGGCGATCCGGATCGAGCGGGTGCCGCATACGATCGATTCGTCGATGCCCGGGGGGCATCCCACGTCGAGAATCGAGAATCTGCGTGTTCCGCACTCGGCCGTTCTCGGCGAGGTGGGGCAGGGGTTTCGATATGCGCAAGTGCGGTTGTCCCCGGCACGGCTGACGCATTGCATGAGGTGGTTGGGATCCTGCACGCGTGCTCAGGAGATCGCGTCCGAATACGCGGTCAGGAGGAAGGCGTTCGGTCGCCTGCTCGTCGACCACGAGGGGGTCGGGTACATGCTCGCCGACAACCGGATTGAATTGCAGCAATGCGAGCTCATGATCGACTGGTGTGCCGGCGTGCTCGACGCCGGGGAGCAAGCGACGTCGGAGTCCTCGATGGTCAAGGTCGCCGTCTCCGAAGCGCTGTTTCGGATAGCCGACCGGTGTGTACAGGTGATGGGGGGGACGGGCGTGACGCGCGATACGATCGTCGAGCAGGTGTTCCGCGAAGTGCGCGCGTTCCGGATCTACGATGGACCGAGCGAAGTGCATCGCTGGTCGCTCGCGAAGCGCATCAAGCGCGAGACGATCGCGCGTCTCGAGCGGGCGGGATCGCGGCCGGGAGCGGACGCGTCGTGAGAGCGACGGCGCGCACGCAGCCCCGGCGTATCGATCGAGAGACGCAGCGTACCGGTTGATTGATCGAGGGAGTTCGATACCACATGACTCTGCCGCTCGATGGCTACCGCGTCCTCGATCTCAGCCGAGTGCTGGCGGGACCCTTGGTCGCCCAGATGCTCGGCGATCTCGGTGCAGAAGTGATCAAGATCGAGAAGCCGGGCGCGGGCGACGATTCACGAAATTACGGCCCCCCGTTTCTCAAGGCGGTCGACGGTCGAGCGACACGCGAGTCCGGATTCTACCTGTCCGCCAATCGCAACAAGCGATCGGTCACCGTCGACCTGTCCTGCAAGGAAGGGCAGGAGATCATTCGTGGTCTCGCCCGGCAATGCGACATTGTCGTCGAGAACTTTCGGGTCGGAAAACTCGCCGAATACCAGCTCGACTACGCGTCCATCGCGGCGGTGAATCCGCGCA
>JAJXYU010000303.1 GCA_021780395.1 Pseudomonadota bacterium | reverse complement strand
CACGGAGATCCCGATGCACCCGAATCCCGATTGGCCGCTCTACGAAATCTTCGTCCGCGCGCGCGGCGGGCTCGACCACAAGCACGTCGGCAGCGTCCACGCGGCGGACGCGGCGATGGCGCTCGAACACGCCCGCGACGTCTACACCCGCCGCCTGGAGGGCGTCAGCGTCTGGGTGGTGCGATCGACGGACATTCTCGCCTCGGATCCGGCGGAGGCCGATGCGCTGTTCGAGCCGGCGCGGGACAAGGTCTACCGTCATCCGACGTTCTACGACATCCCGAAAGAGGTCGAGACGCTGTGAGCGCGACCGGCGACTCCGCGGCGAACCGCGACGCGCCGGGTGCGCCGCTGGAGTACGTGCTTCGCCTCGGCGACACCGCGCTCGTGCTCGCGCAGCGCCTCGGCGAATGGATCGGGCACGCGCCCGCGATCGAGGAGGATCTCGGGCTCGCGAACACCGCGCTCGACCTCCTGGGCCAGGCGCGCCTGCTGCTCGCGTATGCCGGCGAGATCGAGGGACGGGGGCGCGGCGAGGACGACCTTGCGTTCCTGCGCGAGGAAACCGCGTTCCGCAACGCGACGCTCGCCGAGATGCCGAACGGCGATTTCGGCGACACGATCGTGCGCCAACTGCTGCTCGACGCGTACCAGGTGCCGCTCTACGAGCGCCTCTCGGCCTCCCGCGATCCGCGCCTCGCCGAGATCGCCGCGAAGGCGCTGAAGGAATCCCGCTATCACCTGCGCTACAGCTCGGGTTGGGTCGTCCGTCTCGGCGACGGGACCGAGGAGAGCCACGCGCGCGTACAGGCCTCGCTCGAGCGGCTGTGGCCGTACACGCTCGAGTTGTTCGACGCGGACGAGCTCGATCGGGCGGTGGTCGCGTCCGGGGTCGGACCGGACCCGCGGGCGGTGGAACAGGACTGGTCCATCCGAGTCGACGCGGTGCTCGCCGAGGCGACCCTCGCCCGACCGGCGACCGCGCGCTATCGGTGGTACGGGAAGCAAGGACGCCACAGCGAGCACCTCGGCCACCTGCTCGCCGAGATGCAGCACCTGCCGCGCGTCCATCCGGGAGCGCGATGGTGAGCGCCGCCGGGGCCGGCGCCGCCGAGAGCGCCCCGGCGACGCGCGTCGCGCGTGCACACGCGGTGCTCGCCACGGTGCCGGATCCGGAGATCCCGGTCCTGAGCGTCGTCGATCTCGGGATCGTTCGCGCGGTGCAGGTGCTCCCCGACGGCGAACTGCGCGTCGGCCTGTCGCCGACCTATTCGGGCTGTCCGGCGACCGCGACGATCCGCGAGGACGTCGCTACCGCGCTCGAGCGTGCGGGTCTCGGTCCGGTCCGGGTCGTGGACGTGCTGTCGCCGGCGTGGTCGAGCGACTGGATCAGCGACGAAGGCCGGCGCAAGCTTCGTGAATTCGGGATCGCGCCGCCGACGCGGGTCGACGCGCCGCTCCTCCCGGTGCCTTGTCCGCATTGCGGCTCCGTCGACACCGAGCGGCTCAGCGAGTTCGGCTCCACGCCCTGCAAGGCGCTGTACCGCTGCCGCGCGTGTCAGGAGCCCTTCGATCGATTCAAGTGCCTCTAGAGCCTTCGAGGGCGCCCGTATGCTGAGCTTCCACGCCTTGACGCTGACGCGCCGTGAACCGGTCGCGGAGGACGCCGTCAGTCTCGACCTGCTGCCGGAGGCTGGGTTGCGCGAGGCCTTTCGCTTCGAGCCCGGCCAGCACCTCCCCGTGCGGGCGATGATCGATGGTCGGGAGCTGCGCCGCACCTATTCGATCGTGGGAACGGCCGGCGACGCGCTGCGCGTCGCGGTCCGCGTGCAGGGCGAGATGTCGCGATATCTTGCCGAGACCCTCGCGATCGGCGATCGCCTCGACGCGATGGAGCCGACGGGCCGGTTCCGTCCGACGCTCGATGCGGCGCGCGCGCGCTCGGTCGTCGCGTTCGCCTCCGGCAGCGGGATTACGCCGGTGCTGCCGATCCTCGAGGCGATCCTGCGGGTCGAGCCCGCGTCGAATGCGATGCTCTTCTACGGCAACCGCACGGCCGCGCGCGCGATGTTCGTCGATGAGCTGCTCGCGCTGAAGAACCGGTACCTCGACCGGTTCGCCGTGCATTTCCTGATGAGCCGCGAACCGCAGGACGTCGCGCTCTTCAACGGGCGGCTGGACGGCGCGAAGCTGCGCGAGCTCGCCGCGAGCGAATTCGATCCGCAAGCGACCGACGAATGCTTCGTGTGCGGGCCTGGCGCGATGGTCAAGGAGCTCGCCGCGACCTTGCGCGAGCTCGGCGTGGCCGGCAAGGTGCACGTCGAGCGATTTTCGACGGACTCGCTCGCCGCGCCGGGGCGCGCTGTCCCGGCGGCCGTCCCGGCGGCGGCGCCGAGCGTCGCGCAGACCGAGGTCCAGGTCACGATCGACGGACGGCGTCGCGCGTTCCAGATGTCGCGCGAGGAGCCCATTCTCGACGCGGCCGAGCGCGCGGGACTGTCCCTGCCGTTTTCCTGCCGATCCGGCGTGTGCTCGACCTGCCGCGCGAAGCTCGTCGCGGGAACGGTCGAGATGGAACGCAAACAGGCGCTCGAGGACTGGGAGGTGCAGGCGGGCTTCATCCTGTGCTGCCAGGCGCGCCCGACCAGCGCGCGGGTCGAGATCAGCTACGACGAGAAGTGAGCGACGATGAGCTACGAACACATACTCTACGACTCGACCGAGGGTGTCGCGCGGCTCACCCTGAACCGGCCGGACAAGCTGAACGCGTTCACCACCGCGATGCACGCCGAGGTGCGCGACGCGCTCGGGCGAACGCGCGCCGACGGATCGCGCGTGCTGGTGATCACCGGCGCCGGCCGCGGCTTCTGCGCGGGCCAGGACCTCGCGGACCGCGCGGTCGCCCCCGGCGGGCGCCGCGTGGATCTCGGCGACTCGATCGAGAAGAACTACGCGCCGCTGATCCTCGCGCTGCGCCGCCTGCCGATGCCGGTGATCGCCGCGGTCAACGGCGTCGCGGCCGGCGCCGGTGCGAACCTCGCGCTCGCCTGCGACCTCGTGATCGCCGCGCACGGTGCGAGCTTCATCCAGGCGTTCTCGAAGATCGGGCTGCTGCCGGACTCCGGTGGCACCTGGACCTTGCCGCGCCTGATCGGCAATGCACGCGCGATCGGTCTCGCGATGCTCGGCGACAAGCTGAGCGCCGCCGAGGCGGCGCACTGGGGGCTGATCTGGCGCTCGGTCGACGACGCGGAGTTCCCGGCCGCGGTGGACGCGCTCGCCGCACGGCTCGCCGCCGCCCCGACGCTCGCGCTCGCGCGCACCAAGGAGGCGATCTACGGCGGCTGGGAGCGCTCGCTCGAGGCGCAACTCGACGTGGAGCGGGACGCGCAGCGCGAACTCGGCGAATCCGAGGACTACGCCGAAGGCGTCGCGGCGTTCGTCGCGAAGCGAACCCCGCGCTTCGTCGGGCGCTAGCGAGAGGAGCGAACCACGATGAACGACACGCCCCCCCCGGACGCACAAGCGATCGCCGAACAGGCCGCCGCCGCGATGTTCGCCGACGACCGCGCGTCGCAGTCGCTCGGGATGCGCATCGTCGCGATCGCGCCCGACGAGTGCCGGATCGCGATGACGGTCCGCGAGGACATGGTGAACGGGGTCGGGACCTGCCACGGCGGAATCCTGTTCACGCTCGCGGACAGCGCGTTCGCGTTCGCGTGCAATTCCGACGGCGCGACCACGGTCGCGGCCGGCGCGAGCATCGACTTCCTGTCGGTCGCGCGCGCCGGCGACCAGTTGACCGCGACCGCGCGTGCGCTCTGGCGCGGCCGGCGCGCGGGCCTGTACGATGTCTCGGTCGTCGATCAGCGCGGCGTGCTCGTCGCGACCTTTCGCGGCCGGTCGTACCGACTCTCGGAACGCGACCCGCGCAAGAAGGAGAATCCATGATAGAGGCCTACATCTGCGACGCGATCCGGACCCCGATCGGCCGCTACGGCGGCGCGCTCGCGGCGGTGCGCACCGACGACCTCGCGGTCGTTCCGCTGCGCGCGCTGATGCGGCGGAACGCGGACGTCGACTGGGGCGCGGTCGACGACGTGATCCTCGGCTGTGCGAACCAGGCGGGCGAGGACAATCGCAACGTCGCGCGGATGGCCGCGCTCCTCGCGGGGCTCCCGAAGGAGACCCCCGGCGTCACCCTGAACCGCCTGTGCGGCTCGGGACTCGACGCGGTCGCGAGCGCTGCGCGGATGATCCGCACCGGCGAGGCCGAGCTCGTCGTCGCCGGTGGCGTCGAGAGCATGAGCCGCGCGCCGTACGTGGTCGGCAAGGCGACGAGCGCGTTCTCGCGCGACGTGCAGATGCACGACACGACGATCGGCTGGCGCTTCGTGAACGCCGCGATGAAGGCCCAGTACGGGGTCGATTCGATGCCGGAGACGGCCGAGAACGTCGCCGCGGAGTTCGCGGTCTCCCGGGCGGACCAGGATGCGTTCGCGCTGCGCAGCCAGCAGCGTGCGCTGCGCGCTCAAGGCGACGGCACGCTCGCGGCGGAGATCGTGCCGGTCGAGATTCCGAGTCGCAAGGGCCCGGCGGTCTCGGTCGAGCGCGACGAGCACCCGCGCGAAACCTCGCTCGAGTCGCTCGCGAAGCTCGGCACGCCGTTTCGCGCCGGCGGATCCGTGACCGCGGGGAACGCATCCGGCGTGAACGATGGTGCCTGCGCGCTGCTGATCGCGAGCGAGGCGGGCGCGCGGCGGCACGGCCTCGTCCCGCGCGCGCGCATCGCCGGCGCTGCGGTCGCCGGCGTGGAGCCGCGGATCATGGGGATCGGGCCGGTGCCCGCGACCCGCAAGCTCCTCGTGCGTCACGCGCTCACCATCGAGCGCATCGACGTGATCGAGCTCAACGAAGCGTTCGCCGCGCAGGCGCTCGCGGTGCTGCGAGCGCTCGGGTTGCCGGACGATGCGGCCCAGGTGAACCCGAACGGCGGTGCGATCGCGCTCGGACATCCGCTCGGGATGAGCGGCGCGCGGCTCGCGACGACCGCCACCTACCAGTTGGGCCGCACCGGCGGGCGATACGCGCTGTGCACGATGTGCATCGGGGTCGGCCAGGGCATCGCACTGCTGCTCGAGCGGGCGCAGTGACGGGTCCCGCGGTCCGTGTCCGCGACGAACGCGGGATCGGGGTCGTCGAGATCGACCATCCGCCGGTGAACGCGCTCGCGCGCCCCGTGCGCGCGGCGCTGCTCGAGGCGATCGAGCGTCTCGCGGAGGATCCGGCGGTGCGCGCGATCGTGATCCACGGCTGCGGTCGGCATTTCATCGCCGGCGCCGACGTTCGCGAATTCGACGCGCCCCCCGCACCGCCCCTGCTGCACGAGTTGCTGAATCGCCTCGAGGCCCTCGACAAGCCCGTGATCGCGGCCCTGCACGGGACGACGCTCGGCGGTGGCGCGGAGCTCGCGCTCGCGAGCCATTACCGGTGCGCGACCCCCGACCTGTCGCTCGGCTTTCCCGAGATCAAACTCGGGCTCCTGCCGGGCGCCGGCGGCACGGTACGACTGCCGCGGCTGGTCGGCATCCGGCGCGCGCTCGAACTGATGACGAGCGGCACGCCGATCGGGATCGCGGCGGCGCGCGAGCTCGGCCTCGTCGATCATGAGCTGCGCGGCGACGTGCTCGCGGGCGCGCTCGCGTTCGCCCGCGAGCGGGTGGCCGCGGGGACGCCGCCGCG
>JAJXYU010000035.1 GCA_021780395.1 Pseudomonadota bacterium | reverse complement strand
GCGCGGGTCCCGAGGCGCAGGAAGGGCTCGCGGCCGCGATCGAGCGGCGCGCGCCGGCGTGGCGGCGCTGATGTTCGCGCGACTGCTGATCGCCAACCGGGGCGAGATCGCGTGCCGCGTGATCCGCACCGCGCGCCGTCTCGGGATCCGCACCGTCGCGGTGTACTCCGACGCGGATGCGGACGCGCGCCACGTGCGGCTCGCCGACGAGGCGCGGCGGATCGGTCCGGCGCGCGCCCGCGACAGCTATCTGTCGGCCGAGCGCCTGCTCGAGGCCGCGGCGGCGGCCGGTGCCGACGCGATCCACCCAGGCTATGGGTTCCTGTCCGAGAACGCCGAGTTCGCTTCCGGCTGCGCCGCGCGCGGGATCGCGTTCGTCGGCCCTCCGGCCGCCGCGATCGCGGCGATGGGCTCGAAGAGCGCCGCGAAGGAGGCGATGCGCCGCGCGGGCGTGCCGGTGCTGCCGGGCTACCAGGGCGAGGACCAGAGTCTCGAGCGTTTGCACCGCGAGGCGCTCGCGCTCGGCTTTCCGCTGATCATCAAGCCGAGCGGCGGCGGCGGCGGCAAGGGGATGCAGATCGTCCGCGCGGCCGGAGATCTCGACGCCGCGCTCGGCGCCGCACGCCGGCTCGCGGCGAGCGCGTTCGCGGACGCCTCGCTCCTGCTCGAGCGCTATCTCGGCGCGCCGCGCCACGTCGAGGTGCAGGTGCTGTGCGATGCGCACGGGACTGCGCGGCACCTCGGCACGCGCGACTGCTCGGTGCAGCGCCGCCACCAGAAGCTGATCGAGGAAGCGCCGGCGCCCGACCTGCCCGCGGCGCTGCGCGAGCGGCTGCACGCGGCCGCGCTCACGGTCGCGCGCACGGTCGGCTACGTGAACGCCGGGACGGTCGAGTTCCTGATCGCGGACGGTGAGTTCTGGTTCATGGAGATGAACACCCGCTTGCAGGTCGAGCACGGCGTGACGGAGCGCATCCACGGGATCGACCTCGTCGAGTGGCAGCTGCGGATCGCGGCCGGCGAGCCGCTCACCCTCGCCGAGCACGAAACGCTCGCGCGCGGGCATGCGATCGAGGCGCGCGTCTGCGCGGAGGATCCGGCGGAAGGGTTCGCGCCGAGCGCGGGACGTCTCGAGCGGCTGCGCTGGCCCGCCGAGACCGATCGGCTGCGGGTCGACGCCGGATTCGACGCGGGCGACGAGGTCTCGAGCCACTACGACTCCTTGCTCGGCAAGCTGATCGCGTCCGGCGAGGATCGGCGCGCGGCGATCGCGACGCTGATCGACGGACTCGAGGCGTTCCGGGTGGTCGGCGTCGCGAGCAACGCCGGCTGGCTCGCCGAGGCCCTCGCGACGCCGGCGTTCTCGGCTCGCGTGCCGACCACGCGCTTCGTCGAGGACCACCCGGCGCTCGGCGCCGTGGAGCCGGACGCGACGGCGGAGGAGCTCGCGCTCGCGGCCGCGGCGATCGCCGCGGGGCTCGATGTGCCGGCGACCGGGGAGACCGCGCCCTGGGCCGCGCGCGATGCGTTCCGGGTGAACCTGCCACCGATACAGACGCTGCGGCTGCGGACCGCGGCCGAGAGCCAGTCGGTGGAGCTGTGCCGCGAGGGAGCCGGATGGCAGGTGCGCGGCCGCTTCGGCGAGCGCCGGCTGCGCTTCGCGCCCGGCGCCGATGCGCACACGCTCGACGCGTGGATCGACGGCGTGCGCCGGCGCGTCGACTGGGCGCGGCTCGACGATCGGCTGATCCTGTGGCGGGGTGCGGCGCGCGTCGCGATCGCGATCGAGGACCCGCGGCGCGGAGCCGCGCGCGCGACCGCGAAGGAGGGCGAGCTCGTCGCCCGCCTGCCGGCCACCGTCGTCGCGGTGCCGGTCGCGGTCGGCGCGCGGGTCGAGGCGGGCGCGACGCTGCTCGTGGTGGAGGCGATGAAGATGGAGCACGCGATCCGCGCGCCGCACGCGGGCGTGGTGCGGGCGGTGCACTTCGCGGTCGGCGCACGCGTGACCGAGGGCGCGGTGCTGGTCGATCTCGAGGCGCGCGCCGCCGACGGCGCCGGCGGCGACTCGGGGGCGCCGGGCGCGTAGGGGTCCTCGCGCGTCGCACGCCTCTGGTGCGACGCCGGCGGTCGGTGGGATGATTCGCCGATGCGCGAAGATCTCGTCCGTTGGGGCTTGCTGCTGTTCGTGTCCGCGCTCGTCGCGATGCTGACGCGGCGGCTGCGCCTGCCGTACACGGTCGGCCTGTTGCTCGCGGGCGTCGCATTGTATTTCTCGCCGTTCCGGGCCGGGTTCCCGCTGTCGCGCGACCTGATCTATTTCGTGTTCCTGCCGCCGCTGGTGTTCGAGGCGGCGCTGTACCTGCGCTGGCCGGAGTTCAAGCGCAACCTGCCGGTGATCGGGCTGCTCGCGACGCTCGGGCTCGCGCTCGCGGCGTTCGTGACCACGGTCGGGATGCACGCGGTGGCCGGCTGGCCCTGGGGTACCGCGGCGGTGTTCGGCGCGCTGATCGCGGCGACCGACCCGGTGTCGGTGATCGCGACTTTCAAGGATGCCGGCGTGCACGGGCGGCTGCGGATTCTCGTCGAGGCCGAGAGTCTGCTGAACGACGGCACCGCTGCGGTCGCGTTCACGATCGCCTCGGCGCTCGCGACCGGCGGGCACGCGGGGCTCGCGTCGGTCGCCGGTGAGTTCGCGTGGACGATCGGCGGCGGGGTCGCGTGTGGCGTGGCGGTCGCGTTCGCGATGAGCCTGCTCGCGGGACGCACCCGCGATCACCTCGTGCAGATCACGTTCTCCACGCTGACCGCGTACGGCTCGTTCATGCTCGCCGAGCACCTGCACGCGTCCGGTGTGATCGCGGCGCTGGCCGCGGGACTCGTCGCCGGCAATGCCCGAGCCGACTCGCGCGAGGCGGCGGAGCGGCGCGTCGCGGTCGAGTCGTTCTGGGAGTACGTCGGCTTCGTGGTGAATTCGCTGGTGTTCCTGCTGATCGGCGCGCACGCGGCGGAGCTGCGGTTCGCGAACCTCTGGCCCGCGATCCTCGCGGCGATCGCGTTCGTGACGCTCGGTCGTGCGCTCGCGATCTACCCGCCGTGCGCGTTGTTCGCGAGGACCCGGTTGCGCATCGACCGCACCCACCAGCACGTGCTGTTCTGGGGTGGGTTGCGCGGCGCGCTGGCGCTCGCGCTCGCGCTCGAGCTGCCGGCCGCACTCGCGGCGCGCGAGAGCGTGGTCACGGTCACGTTCGCGGTCGTCGCGTTCTCGATCGTCGTGCAGGGGCTCACGATGACGCCGCTGCTGCGCCGGCTCGGCGAGATCGACGAGGCACCGCTCCCGCCGTTCGATCGGGCCGCGTGAGCACGCGGCGCGCTCAGTACGCGAACCGGTAGCGGATCTGCGCGTAGACCTCGCGCGGCGCGTTCCAGTGCGTGCCGCCGAACGTCAGACTGTTGTCGATCAACAAATGCTCGTCGGTCGCGTTCAGCAGCGTGAGCGAGGCCGACCAAGCCTTGCCGAAGCGCTTGGCGAGCGCGAGATCGACCGTCGCGTGGCCCGGCAGGTGGCTCGGCGGGCCGTTGCCGTTCGCAAAACCGGAACCGACGTACAGGTTCGCGGACAGCGCGAAGTGCCGCGGGAGGCGCGCGCGAAACCCGGTGTCGAGCGTGTTGCGCTGATCGTGGTCGAGCGCGTAGCTGCCGTTGGGTGCCGAGTAGTCGGTGAGACCGCCGGTGATCGCGCCGTAGCCGTCCGCGGTCTGGTTCGAGTAGGTGAGGTACGCGCGCACTCGACCCCCGAGCAGCGGCGAGCGCACCGTGAGCTCGTTGCCGCGGATCAGCGCGCACGCAATCGTGATCGGCAGGAACACGTTCGAGGCGGCGATCGGATTGTGGTCGAAGAAATTGCGCGAGGCGGTGCGGAAGTGATCGAGGTCGATCGTCCAGCCGGCCCAGGGGATGGTGAGGCCGACCTGGGCTTCCTGATCGCGCTCGCCGTGCAGCGGCAGGAACGCGAGCGCGCTGCTCGTGGCGTACGCGAGCAGCGGTCCGGAGAGCGTCTCGAGCGGTGGCGGCTGGTAGAACGTGCCCCAGAACCCGCGCAGCACCCAACCGAACCGCGGCAGGCGGATCGTGCCGCCGAGCCGTGGATCGAGCGCGTGCTCGGGGGCCGGGCCGGTGAAAGCGGTCTGACGCAGTCCCGCCGACAGCGTGAGCCAGCGCGTCGTGCGCACGGTGTCCTGGATCCACGCGGCCTGCAGTGCGCCGGTCGGATTCAACGCCTGCGCGATGCCGGGGTGGCTCGCGTCGTTGAAGCGCACGTCGAAGGTTTGTCGGTCGCGTTGGGTAAAGCCGTACAAGCCGGCGTCGAGGCTGTTGCGGCCGGCGTCCCAGTGCAGGCTCTCCTCGCCGCCGACGTAGCTCGAGGTGCGCCGGTCGGTGGTGCTGATGGGATAGTCGTCGGGCGCGCCGTCGTAGTCGGCGCGGTTCACGTGCTCGAACAGCGAACTGGTGAGTACCGCATGGCCGCTCATGCGCCGGACCCAGGAGAGGATCGCGAACGAGTCGGCTTCGCGCTGCACGTCGGCTGCGATCTGCGCCCGCAGATTCGGAATCTGGTAGTCGTCGCGCCGCGCGGACACCACCAGGCGCAGCTGGTCGTTCGCGCTCACGTTGTCGAGCAGCGTCACGAACCCGCCGAATCCGCGTTCGGCATCGTGCAGCACCTGCGCGCCGGGGGTCATCAATCCTAGGTCGCTGCGGTTGCCGGCGAGGCTCGCGTAGTACGCGAACCGGTCGGTGTGGCTGCCGATGCGGATCGAGTCCTGGGTCTGTCCGAAGTTGCCGGCGCTCACCGTGAGGTCCGCCCGCGAATCGCGCTCGAACCCGGTCCGCGGCACCACGTTGAAGACACCGTAGGTGCGATCGCCCTCGGCGGCGCCGTAGCCGCCGCGCTGGATCTGCAGGGTGTCGATGTCCCGCGGATCGATCTGCGGCCCCAGGTTGCTCGCGATGTTGGTGTTCGGGATCTCGACCCCGTCGATCTCCCAGGTCACCTGGTGGCCGCCGCGCACGTGCAGCTGATCGTGCACGAGGTACGCGCCCGGGACGTAGTCGGTGATCATCGCGAGACTGTTGCTGCGGTCGGCACCGGGGGTCGAGCGGATCATCGCCCGCTCGACGAGCGTGCTCGGCGTGAAGGACTCCGCGTTCGGGGGCGCTGCCGCCTGGACCCGAATCGTCCGCAGCGCGCTCCCGGGGGTGAGCTGCACGTGGGTCGGCGGTGCGGCGCCGGCGAGCACCGTGAGCGCGACCGATTCGGTCTCGAAGCGGCGGCGACGCACCGTGAGCACGTACCGGCCGAGCGGGACGCCCGGGAAATCGAACTCGCCGTGCGCGTCGGTCCGTGTGGTCTGCGACCACGCGGATGCGGCGGCGTCCAGCTCGACGCTCGCGTTCGCGATCGGCAGGTGTTCGGCATCGTGCACCACGCCGTGCACGTCACCGATATCCGCAGCGAGCGCCGGGGTCGACCCCAGCATCAGCAGCATCAGCGTCGTCAGGGGTGACAGAACGCGGGCGAACCGCGCGCCCGCCACGGTCGGCGTCGTGGGCCGCGTCGAGTCGCAGCGTCGAATGAGCATCGGCATGGGTCGGATCCCCGGGATCGATCGAACGGTCGGAACGCGTCGGGACGCGGGCGGGCCGTGCGCACGCGCACGACCGCGCCGGTCGGTCCGGCGGCGTTCGGCTCAGCTCAACGAGGCGGGGTCGAACGGGGGGGCGCGCG
>JAJXYU010000110.1 GCA_021780395.1 Pseudomonadota bacterium | reverse complement strand
CCGCGGCGCGTGCTGCTGCCCGCCGGATGCGTGCAGCCCGGCTTGCTGCCGGACGTCGACCGCGCGACCGAGCGCGTGCTCGCGGCGGCGGGCATTGAAACCCGCGTCGCCGCGGGCGCGGGCTGCTGCGGGGCGCTGCGCGAGCACTTGTCGGATCACAAGGGCGCGTTACACGCGATGCGCCGGAACGTCGAGGCGTGGTGGCCACCGCTCGCGTCCGGCGAGGTCGATGCGATCGTCGTGAACGCGTCGGCCTGCGCGCTCATGGTGAAGGGCTACCCCCGCGCGCTCGCCGACGATCCGCGCCATGCGGCGAAGGCGGCGGTCGTCGGCGCGGCGACCCGGGATCTCGGCGAACTCGTCGCCGCGATCGCGCCACGGCTGCGCGGACGGGTCCGCGCGGATCGCGCCGGCCCGATCGCGTTCCATCCGCCATGCACGCTGCAGCATGGCCAGCGCCTCGCGGGGGTGGTCGAGGCGGCGCTGCGTGATCTCGGTTTCGACCTGCGGCCGGCGGTGCGCGACGCGAACCTGTGCTGCGGGTCGGCCGGCGCGTATTCGATCCTCGAACCGGCGATCGCGACGGCGTTGCGCGACCAGAAGCTGTCCGCGCTCGAGGCGACCGGCGCCGGCACGATCGCTTCGGCGAACGTCGGCTGCATTCTGCACCTCGCGAGCGGGACGACGCTGCGCGTGCGGCATTGGATCGAGATCGTCGCGGACGCGCTCGAGGTGGATTGACCACGGCCGGGCGTGCGGGCCGGCGCGCACGGACTGTCGGCGCGCGGGCCGACTCTGTTAGGTTTTCCCGGGCCTTGGTGCATAATCGGGGTGCGCCACGCCACCGATCCACAGGTACTTCAGGAGGGTTTCCATGGCATTCGTCTCGCTGCGCCAATTGCTCGACCACGCCGCGGAACACGACTACGGCCTGCCGGCGTTCAACGTGAACAACCTCGAGCAGATCCACGCGATCATGGAAGCCGCCGAGGAGACCCAGGCGCCGGTGATCCTGCAGGCCTCGGCCGGGGCCCGCAAGTACGCCGGTGAGGCGTACCTGCGGCACATGGTGCTCGCGGCGGTCGAGTCCTGTCCGGACATCCCGGTCGTGCTGCACCAGGATCACGGGCCGTCGCCCGCGGTCTGCATCCAGGCGATCCGCTCGGGTTTCGGCAGCGTGATGATGGACGGCTCGCTCCGGGAGGATGCGAAGACGCCGTCGAGTTACGACTACAACGTCGACGTCACCCGCAAGGTCGTCGAGATCGCGCACGCGGTCGGCGTATCCGTCGAGGGCGAGCTCGGCTGTCTCGGCTCGCTCGAGACCGGTACCGCCGGCAAGGAGGACGGCGTCGGCGCCGAAGGAAAGTTGACCCACGAGATGCTGCTCACGGATCCGGTCCAGGCGAAGGATTTCGTCGCCCGCACCGGCGTCGACGCGCTCGCCATCGCGATCGGCACGAGCCACGGCGCGTACAAGTTCTCGCGCAAGCCGACCGGCGAGATCCTCGCGATCGGTCGCATCGCGGAGATCCACGCGGCGATCCCGTCGACACACCTCGTGATGCACGGCTCCTCGAGCGTGCCGCAGGAACTGCTCGCGATCATCCGCAAGTACGGCGGCGACCTCAAGGAGACCTACGGGGTCCCGGTCGAGGAGATCCAGCGCGGGATCAAGCACGGCGTGCGCAAGATCAACATCGACACCGACATCCGGCTCGCGATGACCGGCGCGATCCGGCGCGCATTCGCCGAACAGCCGGGCGAGTTCGATCCGCGCAAGTACCTCGGCGAGGCGCGCAAGGCCGCACGCGCGATCTGCAAGGCGCGCTTCGAGGCGTTCGGCTGCGCGGGCCAGGCGCCGCGGATCAAACCCATCGCGTTCGAGGCGTTCGCGAAGAGGTACCGGTAGATGGCCTCGCCGCGCGCCGCGCGGGGGGTACGCCGCCCCGCAGCGGTGCTGTGCGGACTCGCGTTCCTGCTCGCCGGAGTGGTCCCGGCGGCCCGCGCCGATCGCCCGCCGAGCGAATTCGGTCCCGACGCGCCGCAACTCGCGCCGCTCGGGCCGCACGCGGTCGGCTTCGAGACGATCACGCTCGTCCAGCCGGCGCAGGTCGACGTGCTCGCCTACGATCCGGCGGCGCATCGCGCGCCGAAGCGGGACCGGCGGCTGGTCGTCGACGTCTGGTATCCGGCGGTCGCGGTCGCCGGTGCGCCGCGGATGGTGTACTCGGGAACCTTCCCGTCCGATCCGCCGGCGCCGCCGGCGCACTTCACCGTGCCCGGTATCGCGGTGCGCGGCGCGCCGTTCGCCGGCGCGAACCATCCGCTGGTCGTCGTCTCGCACGGCTACAGCAACGATCCGCTCGCGATGAGCTGGATCACCGAGAACCTCGCGTCCAAGGGCTACGTCGTCGCCGCGATCCGGCACGAGGACCCGCCCATCACCGACAAGGCGAAGTTCATCGGTCCGGTGATGCGCCGTCCGCTGGACATCGCGTTCGTCACCGCGACCTTGCAGCGTGAGCTCGCGGCGAAGCACTGGGTCGATCCGCGGCGCACCGCGTTGCTGGGTTATTCGATGGGCGGCTACGGCGTGCTGACCGCGGCCGGCGCGGTGCTCGATCCCGACGGGCCCACCGCGAAAGCCGTGCCCGACGGCCTGCTGCTGCCGTACTGTCGCGGCGGCGCGTTGCAACGTTCGCTGCTCGTCGCGCATCTGCGCGCGGTCGTCGCGATCTCCCCGGCGGGCGGCCCGCCGTTCGACGCCTGGGGCCGCGACGGCCTCGCCGCGATCCGGGCCCCCTTGCTACTGATCAACGGCAATCGGGACCACACGGTCGGCTACCGGCGGGCCGGCAAGAGGGTGTTCGAGGAGGCGATCCACGCGCCGCGCTACCTGCTCACCTTCGAGCAGGGCGGGCACGACATCGGCCTCGACCCGGCGCCGTCGGGGATGCGGGGGACGCTGTGGAACCTCGGCTGGTTTCAGGATCCGGTGTGGAGCACGGAGCGGGTCAACGCGATCAACGCGCATTTCATCACCGCATTCCTCGATCGCTACGTCCGCGGGGAGCGGCGCTACGCCGCGTATCTCGACGTGCCGGTCGTGCACATCGACCGGGGCGTGTGGCCGAACGACCATGCGCCGTACGCGGCCTTCAGCCCCGGCACGGGCGGCGTGACCGTCTGGAAGGGGTTCCAGCGCTCGTTCGCGGTCGGGCTCGAGTTGCGCCGGGCGGACGCGGTACCGCTCACGCGCTAGCGCGGCGTGGTCCGCGGCGCATCAGCGCGATCGCGAGCAGCGCGGAGGCGGCCATCAGGAACACGCTGACCGCGTTCAGCACCGGCGTCGCGCCTTCGTGCATCCGGCCGTACATCAGCACCGTGAGCGGCGGGTTGCCGCCGACGAGCATCAGGGTCGTGTTGAAGTCGGCGAACGACAGCAGGAACGCCATCATCCCGGTGCCGACCAGCGCCGGGCGCAGGTAGGGCAGCAGGATCGTGCGGAACGTGGCCGCGGGCGACGCGCCGAGGTTCAGCGCCGCGTCCTCGAGCGTCCGGTCGAAGCGGCTGAGGCGCGCGCGCAGGGTCAGCGTCGCGATCGTCGCGATGTAGGAGAACTGGCCGAGGACCACGAGCGGCAGGCCCGGACGCAGGAAGCGCACGTACAGGTCGAAGTGGTCGTTCAGGAACTGCGCGATCTGGCTCGCGAACGCGAGGATCGAGATCCCGAGGATCACGCCCGGGATCACCAGCGGCACGAGCATCAGGATCGACAGCGCCTTCTTGCCGCGGAACTCGTGGCGCTCGAGCAGCAGGGCGTTCACGAGCCCGACCAGCACCGACAGCAGCGTGACCCAGACGCCGACCTTGCAGCTCGTCCAGATGCTGTGCATCAGCTCGCCGTCGTGGAACATCCCGAGCCGGCCGGTCGGGTCGTTCGCGAAGAACCAGTCGAGCGTGAAGCCGTGCCACGGCGGCGCCGGATAGGGCGCGTCGTTGAACGCGAACACCGACACGACGATCAGCGGCAGGAACAGGAAGCCGAGGAACGCGGTGACGTACAGCGCGGTCGCGACGCGCAGCCACGCGGGCCGCGGGAGCGAGGGGATCACGTGCGCCCCATCACGTCGCCGAAGCGCTGCCCGCTCAGTTTCAGCCCGGCGATCACGATCAGCGTCGACAGCACCAGCAGCAGGAAGCCGAATGCCGCGCCCTGGCCCCAGTCGAACCGGGTGATGAACTCGGTGTAGATCTGCTCGGTGAACCAGCCGGAATCCTTGCCGCCGAGCAGGGTCGGGGTGATGTAGTCGCCGAGCGTGAGCATGAAGACGATGATGCAGCCGGCGGTGATGCCGGGCGCCGCGTGCGGGATCACGATCTTGCGCAGCACCGTGATTCCGTTCGCGCCGAGATCGTAGGCGGCCTCGATCAGCGCGTTGTCGAGGCTCTCGAGGCTCGACACCAGCGGCACGATCATGAACAGCATCGAGTTGTAGACCAGTCCGACCATGATCGTCGTGTCGTGATAGAGGAGTTCGACCGGGTGGGCGACGATCCCGAGCTTCACGAGCAGCGCCGGCAGCACGCCGGTCTCGCGCAGCAGGATCATCCAGCCGAGCGTACGCACGGTCTCGCTGATCCAGAACGGGATCATGCACGCGAGGAACAACCAGGCCGCGGCGCGGCCGCGCGCGATCTTCGCGATCACCCACGCGATCGGGAACGCGAGACACAACGTCGCGAAGGTCGCGAGGATCGACATCCACGCCGTGCGCACGAACGTGTGCCAGTACTCAGGCTCGTGGAAGAATTCACGGTACTGCGCGAGGCTCGGTACGTAGTGGCGCAGCCCGACCTGTTCGCGAAACGACAGGACCGCGAGCTCGGCGTGCGGCAGCACGATCAGCAGCCCCAGCCACGCGAGCGCCGGGCTCATCAGCAGCGCCTTGCGCCATCCGGACCCGCTGGACGCGGCGGCCGCTGCGTCAGGCATCGCCATGGCTCCGCGCCCGGAAGCACACCGCCCGCGCCGGGTCGAAGCGGAATTCGACGGTCTCGCCCGTCCGCAGGTCGGCGAACTCCCCGGTCTGTGGCAGCGCGACCCGGACTTCGCGTCGCGAGCGTCGTTCGCGCAGCAGCACCGCGGACTTCGCGCCGTCGAACAGCAGGCTCTCGACGGTGCCCGCGTGGCCGGCGGGCTCGGACTCGCGCGGCCGGCTTAAGGTAGCGGCCTCGGGACGCACGAACACCTCGACCGCATCGCCGTTCGCGACCTCGCCTTCGCGGCGCGCCTCGACGAGCCAGCCGTCGCCGGTGTCGACGCGCACGCGGTCGCCGTCCACGCCGATCGCGCGGCCGGTCAGCCGGTTGCTGTCGCCGACGAAGCCCGCGACGAACGGCGTCCGCGGCCGATAATAGAGGTCCTGCGGCGTCCCGATCTGCTCGAAGCGTCCGTGGTTCATCACGCCGACGTGGTCGGAGAGCACCAGCGCCTCGGACTGGTCGTGGGTGATGTAGACGAACGTCGTCCCGAACTCGGCCTGCAGCTGCTTCAGCTCGATCTTCATGTGTTCGCGCAGCTTCAGGTCGAGCGCACCGAGTGGTTCGTCGAGCAGCAGCAGGGTCGGCTCCAGCACGAGGCTGCGCGCGATCGCGACGCGCTGTCGCTGGCCGCCGGAGAGTTCGTCGACCCTTTTGGCGGTCGCGCCGGCGAGGCCGACCCGCTCGAGCATCGCGTCGGCCTTCTTGCGCCGCTCGGCTCGCGCGACGCCGCGTCGCGCGAGCCCGAACTCGAC
>JAJXYU010000243.1 GCA_021780395.1 Pseudomonadota bacterium | reverse complement strand
CCGCGTCGCCGCGCTCAAGGTCCGGCGCGGCGACAAGGTGTCGCAGGGATCGGCGATCCTGATGCTCGAGGTCGAGTCAGCCGTGGCCGCGTCCCCGCCGGCGGCGCGATCGACGTCCGCGGCGGCTGCGCACCCGGCCGAGGTCCCGCCATCGACGAATGCCGCCCCGCCGTCCTCGATCACCGCAGCCCCGCCGGCGGCTCGGGATGCCGCCGCTTCTCCGGCGACGGTCGTGCACGCGATCGACGAGGCGGGCTTCTCGCGGGCCCACGCGAGCCCGTCGGTTCGCAAGTTCGCGCGTGAACTCGGCGCCGACCTCGCGAGCATCCACGGGACGGGGCCGAAGGGCCGGATCACGGTCGACGACGTGAAGGCGTACGTGAAGCGATTGCTGGGCGCACCGTCCGTCGCCGGCGCGTCGTCGGGTCTGCCGAAGGTCGCAGCCGTCGATTTCGCCGCATTCGGGCCGGTCGAGGTCGCGCCGCTGTCGCGAATCCAGCGGATTTCCGGCGCTCGTCTGCAGGCGAGTTGGGTGAACCTGCCGCACGTGACGCAGCACGAACTCGCCGACATCACCGCGCTCGACGCCGAGCGGCGGCGGATGCAGGACAAGGCGGCCGACGTGGGCGTCAAGCTCACGGTGCTCGCGTATCTGGTGCGCGCCTGCGTGCTCGCGCTGAAGGAGTTCCCGCGATTCAACGCCTCGCTCGATCCGAGCGGCGAGAACCTGGTGTTGAAGCGCTATTTCCACGTCGGTTTCGCGGCGGACACGCCGAACGGGCTCGTCGTGCCGGTGATCCGCGACGCGGATCGGCTCGGGCTGTTCGACGTCGCGCGCGCGCTGGCGACGCTGTCGGCGGCCGCGCGTGCCGGCAAGCTCACGGCTGCGCAGATGCAGGGTGGAACCTTCACGATCTCGAGCCTCGGCGGGATCGGCGGCACGTCGTTCACGCCGATCATCAATGCTCCCGAGGTCGCGATCCTCGGTGTATCGCGCGCATCGCATCAGCCATTCTACGAGTACGGCTCGTTCTGGCCGCGCCTGATGTTGCCGCTGTCGTTGTCCTACGATCACCGGGTGATCGATGGCGCGGCCGCCGCGCGCTTCGTCGTGTTCATCGCGAGGACGCTCGCCGACGTGAAGGCGTTGCAATGAGCCTGATCGAAGTCCGGATACCCGATCTCGGCGAGGTCAAGGACGTCGGGGTCGTCGAGGTGCTGATCGCGCCGGGAGCGACGATCGCGCTCGACGATCCGCTCCTCACGCTGGAATCCGAGAAGGCCTCGATGGACGTGCCGTCGCCGGTCGCAGGCGTCGTCCGGGAGATCAAGCTCAAGAAGGGGGATCGTGTCGCGGCGGGCGCACTGATCGGCCTCGTCGAGACCGCGGTCACCGCGGCTCCGACCGCGCCCTCCGCCGCGCCGCCGGCGTCACCACCGGCAGCGACGCGCGACCCGGTCGTCGTGGCGGACGAGGCTCCGGCGGGCGCGGTCGACCTCGTCGTGCTCGGGGCGGGTCCCGGGGGCTACACGGCCGCGTTCCGCGCCGCCGATCTTGGGATGCGGGTGACCCTGGTGGAGCGCGGGACGACGCTCGGCGGCGTGTGCTTGAACGTCGGCTGCATTCCGTCGAAGGCGCTGCTGCATGCGGCGGGGGTGATCGAGGCGGCCGCGGCGATGGCCGCCTGTGGCGTCGAATTCGGCGCACCGCGGATCGATCGAGACCGTCTGCGCGCGTGGAAGAACCGCGTGGTCGGCAAGCTCACCGGCGGGCTCGCGGCGCTCGCGAAGCAGCGCCGGGTGGAGGTCGTCCGTGGCGAGGCGAAATTCTCCGGGCCGCATACGCTCACTGTCGCGACCGATGCCGGCGAGCGCCGGCTCGACTTCCGGCAGTGCATCGTGGCGGCCGGATCCTCGCCGGTGCGTCCCGCCGGACTTCCGCCGGACCCACGCGTGATCGATTCGACCGGCGCGCTCGAGCTGCCGGACAGCGCCCGTCTGCTCGTGGTCGGCGGCGGAATCATCGGTCTCGAAATGGCCTGCGTGTACGCCGCCTTGGGATCACGGGTGACGGTCGTCGAGCTTGCTCCGGGCCTGATGCCCGGCGTGGATCCGGACTTGGTGCGACCGCTGCACAAACGGCTCGAGAAGCGCTATGAGCGGATCTTGCTCGGGACGAAGCTGGCGGCCCTCGAGGCGCGGCCTGATGCGCTGCGGGCGACCTTCGACGGTCCGGGCGCGCCCGCGCCCGCCGAGTTCGACCGGGTGCTGGTGGCGGTCGGTCGGGTTGCGAACGGTCACGCGATCGATGCGGCGGCCGCCGGGATCACCGTGAACGAGCGCGGCGTGATCCCGGTCGACCGGCAGATGCGCACCAATGTCCCGCACATCTTCGCGGTCGGTGACGTCGTGGGGCCGCCGATGCTCGCGCACAAGGCGAGCCACGAGGCGAAGGTCGCGGCCGAGGTCGCGGCGGGTCACAAGGCGGCTTTCGACGCGCGCTGCATCCCCTCGGTCGCCTACACGGATCCCGAGATCGCCTGGGTCGGCCTCACCGAGACGGAGGCCAAGGCCCGTGGCATCGCGGTCGGCAAGGGCGTGTTTCCCTGGGCCGCGAGCGGTCGTTCGCTCGCGCTGGATCGCGACGAGGGGCTCACCAAGCTCCTGTTCGATCCCGAGACGCGCCGGGTGCTCGGCGGCGGCATCGTGGGCCCGAATGCGGGCGAACTCATCGCCGAGGTCGCGTTGAGCATCGAGATGGGCGCGGATGCCGCGGATGTCGGCCTCACCGTGCACCCGCATCCGACGCTCTCGGAGACGGTCGGGATGGCCGCGGAGGCGTTCGAGGGGACCTTGACGGATCTTTACCTGCCGAAGCGCTGACGCGAGGGCCTGCGTCCGGCCGCTCAGCGCCCGAGCGCCGAACGCGCCAGCGCGAGGTAGCGGCGCTCGTCGGGCGCGAGCCCGGCGCGCTGCGCCTCCCACAGTGTCCGACCGAGCGCGTCGGCCAGCAGGTGATCCGCGGCATGCGCATCGCCCAATATTGCGATCGCGCGGCGATGGATCGCGGCGACCCCGGGCGGCCGGTCGATGGCCAGCTGCTCGCGCACCGCGACGTGCAGTCCGAGGTGCAGGAACGGGTTCTCGGCGTCGCCGGCCGCGTTTCCCGCGTGGCCCAGCGTGTCCTCGAGATCCTCGATCGTCGCATGGTATTCCGGGTGCAGCGCGATGACGTCGGCGAGCAGGGCCTCGAGCGGCGACAGCGGCACGCCCGCGCGCGCCTTCGCCCAGGCCTCGACGTAGGCCTTGCGCAACGCGTCGCGCGAATAGCCGCCGGGCTCGGTCATGCGCGTTCCGCGGGCGTCTTGTGCCTGTATTCGCACAGGTCGCGAATCAGGCACCGGGGGCAGTCCGGGCGCCGCGCCTTGCAGACGTAACGGCCATGCAGGATCAGCCAGTGATGCGCATCGTGGCGGAACTCCTCGGGCACGACCTTCATCAATCGATCCTCGACCGCACGCGGTGTCTTTCCCGGCGCGATCCCGGTCCGGTTCGCCACCCGGAGGATGTGCGTGTCGACCGCGATCGTCGGCTCGCCGAATGCGACGTTCAACACGACGTTCGCGGTCTTGCGGCCGACGCCGGGCAAGCTCTCGAGCGCCGCCCGGTCGTGCGGCACGCGCCCGCCGTAACGCTCGAGCAGCAAACGGCAGGTCTCGATCAGGTGTCGCGCCTTGCTGTGATACAAGCCGATCGACTGGATGTAGCGCGACAGACCATCCTCGCCGAGCGCGAGCATCGCCGCCGGCGTGCCGGCGTCCGCGAACAGCCGTCCGGTCGCCTGATTGACGCTCTTGTCGGTCGCCTGCGCCGAGAGGATCACCGCGACCAGCAGCTGGAACGCGCCGTGGTAGCGCAGCTCGCTGCGCGGCGCCGGGTTCGCCGCGCGAAAGCGCGCGAAGATCTCGAGCCGCTTCGCGTCGTTCATCGCGGGCTGCCGCCGTCCACGGGGGTCGCCACCGTCCGTCCGGCGAGCGCCTTCTTCGCGGCGATCTCGCGGGCGCGCTCTGCCGCGAGAGCGGCGGTGCGCGCGCGATGCGCCGCGGTGCGCGCGCGGTTGAGCTCGGGGCGGTTGCGGTGCGACGGTGGCGCGGGCTGCATCACGATGCAGTCGACCGGGCAGGGCGGGAGGCACAGCTCGCAACCGGTGCAGCGCTCCTCGAGCACCGCGTGCAAGTGTTTCGGTGCGCCGACGATCGCGTCGACCGGGCAGGGCGCGAGGCACTTCGCGCAGCCGATGCAGCGCGCCTCGTCGATCACGGCGACCCGGGGTGGACCCTCGGCGCCGCAGGCCGGGTTCAACGGCAGCGGGGCGCGCCCGAGCAACTGCGCAAGCGCGGCGATCGTCGCGACGCCGCCCGGCGGGCAGCGATCGATCTCGGCCTCGCCGGCGGCGATCGCGGCGGCGTAGGGGGCGCACCCGGCATAGCCGCAGCGCGTGCATTGCGTCTGGGGCAGTCGCGCGTCGATGTCGGCGGCAAGTTCAACCGCTCGATCACCGCTCATTTCACTTCACGCGCATGCCCGGCGTCGCGCCCGCGTCCGGCGACAGCAGGAACACCTCCGGCCCGCCCGGACCCGCGGCGAGGACCATGCCCTCGGATACGCCGAACCGCATCTTGCGCGGTGCGAGATTCGCGACGACGACCGTCAACCGACCGACCAGCGTCGCCGGGTCGTAGGCGGCACGGATTCCGGCGAATACCTGTCGCTCGCCGAGTTCGCCGAGATCGACCCGCAGCCGCAGGAGCTTGTCGGCCCCGTCGACGTGCTCCGCCGCAAGGATCTTCGCGATCCGCAGATCCACGCGGCCGAACTCATCGATCGTCAGGGCTTGCGCCGCGGCCGCCGGAGCCTGCGCAGGCGATGCCGGTGCCGGTGACGGTGCCGGTGAAGGTGCCGGTGCCGGTGCCGGTGCCGGTGGCGACTCGACCAGTCGGGCCAGCGAGGCCGGGTCGAGCCGGGTCGCGAGCGGCTCGTAGGTGCCGATCGGCTGGCCGAGCAGCGCGGTCGTCGCGTCGTTCCACGACCAGCACCCGTCGCGCAGGAACCGTTCCGCCTGCGTGGCCATCTCCGGCAGCACCGGCTTCAGGTAGATCATCAGGGTGCGGAACAGGTTCAGTCCCTGGGTGCACACCGCGCGCGCCTCGTCAGCGCCGTCCGGGCGCTTCGCGATCAGCCAGGGCTTGCGCTGATCGATGTACTGGTTCGCGCGATCGGCGAGCGCCATGATCTGGCGGATCGCAGCCGCGTAGTCGTGGCTTTCGTAGGACTCGGCGATCGGTGCGCCGCACGCGGCGAACTCGGCGAACAGCGCCGGTTCCGGCAGCGTGTCGGCGAGGGTTCCGCCGGCGGTGCGGTGGATGAACCCCGCGCAGCGGCTCGCGATGTTCACGAGCTTGCCGACGAGGTCGGCGTTCACCCGGGACGCAAACTCCTCGAGGTTGAAGTCGACGTCGTCGAGGCCGGGACCGAGCTTGGCCGCGAAGTAGTAACGCAGGTACTCGGCCGGGAACAGGTCGAGATAGCGCCGCGCGGTGATGAAGGTTCCGCGGGACTTGGACATCTTCTGGCCGTTGATCGTCACGAAGCCGTGCGCGTGCACGCTGGTCGGCCGGCGTTGCCCGGAACCCTCGAGCACGGCAGGCCAGAACAACGCGTGGAAATACAGGATGTCCTTGCCGATGAAATGGTGCAGTTCGGCCGTCGAGTCGGGTGCGAAGAACTCCTGGAACTCGAGGCCGGTCCG
>JAJXYU010000100.1 GCA_021780395.1 Pseudomonadota bacterium | reverse complement strand
TGCTCGGACTCGACGTCGAAGGCAAGGTGTTCCGGGACCGGTTCCTGATCGCGGACGTCGTGATGGCCGCCGACTTCCCGGCCGAACGCTGGTTCTGGTTCGACCCGCCGTTTCACCCGGGCCAGTAGGTGTTGCTGCATCGACAAGCCGACAACGTCTGGCGGATCGACTTTCAGCTCGGCTGGGACGCGGATCCGGACGCGGAGAAGCGGCCCGAGCGGGTGATTCCGCGCATCAGGGCGATGCTCGGCGACGATCGCGAGTTCGAGCTCGACTGGGTCAGCGTCTACACCTTCCAGTGCCGGCGGATGGCGAAGTTCCGGCACGGGCGGGTGCTGTTCATCGGCGACGCCGCCCATCAGGTCTCCCCGTTCGGCGCGCGTGGCGCGAATTCCGGCTTTCAGGACGTCGACAATCTCGCGTGGAAGCTGCAGCTGGTCGCGACCGGGCGCGCGCCGGATCGGCTGCTCGACACCTACAGCGAGGAGCGGGTCGCGGCGGCCGACGAGAACATCCTGAACTCGACCCGCTCGACCGACTTCATCACGCCGAAGTCCGGCATGAGCCGCGTGTTCCGCGACGCGGTGCTCGAGCTCGCCGAGCGGCATGACTTCGCGCGCCGCCTGGTCAATTCCGGCCGCCTGTCGATGCCGACGGTCTACGAGGATTCGGCGCTGAACACGCGCGACACCGATGCGTTCGCCGGAGCGATGGTGCCGGGCGCGCCCGCGGCGGATGCCCCGCTAGAAGAAGACGACTGGTTGATCGACGAACTCGGCGGCCGTTTCCAGCTGCTGCTGTTCGTCGACCATGCCGGTGAGCTGCCGCGGCCGGTCGTCGACGCGCTCGCGGTGCTCGATCGGCTGCCGATTCCGGTCGAGTCGATCGTGATCGCCCGGCACGCGGGCGGCGCGGTCGCGAACACGCGCGTGCTCGTCGATGCGAAGGGCGTCGCCGCGGAACGCTACGACGGCCGCAGCGGCACCGTGTACCTGATCCGGCCGGACCAGCACGTCGCGGCGCGCTGGCGCCGCTTCGATCTCGCGAGCATCCGTGCGGCGCTCGGGCGGGCGACCGGACACGATGCGGAGGTTTGACCGATGCCACTCAACGTCCAGCCCAACTTCCACGATCCGGACCGGCGCCGGTTTCGTGACTATTCCGCCGGCGACGACTTCTACGAACTGCTGATAGAGGCCCATCGCGGCCTCGACGAGGCGCAGAGCGCGAAGCTGAATGCCCGGCTGATCCTATTGCTCGCGAATCACATCGGCGACCTGTCGGTGCTCCGTGAGGCCGTCGAACTCGCCCGCGAACGCGATTGACCGTCGATCAAGCGCTGCACGCTCGCGCGGGTCGCGGCCACGTTCGTGAGCGGGATGCGCCGCCAGCGGGCGACCTCGGCGGAGGTGAACGGCACGAAGTCCTTCGGTACCGGGACGTCGCTCAGGCGATTCACCATCCAGTTGAGCACCGCGGCGGTCGCGCGGTCCGACAGGGACGATTCGGAGACGCCGGGAACCTGGATCAGGTAATGGCGTCCGGCCGGGATCTGCGCGAACGGCACCAGCATGCCGCGGATCGACGGCACCCGCCCCGCCTCGCCGGTCCCATCGGCCAGATGACAGCCCTGACAATTCAGCTGGTAATCGATCCGCGGACGGTAGGCCGCGGCCGCGTGCGCGGCGCTGGCGGTCGCGAGCGCAAGCGTCCACGCGATCGTCGCGGCGGCGACCCCGCGCACGGCGCGCGCCGCGCTCATCGCACGGCGCCGAGGATGCGCGCGGTGGAGCAGTGATAAGGGATGTTGGCCGTCGAGTTGCCGGAGCACCAGTTGTAATCGTTCGAGTGACCGGCCTCGAACATCGGCGTATCGCCCTCGTTGCGGTTGCAGAAGCAGCGCCCGCAGGAACTCTTGCCGCAGCAGTCGTTGTAGGACACGACGTAGTCGCGGCCGTCGCCCGGATTGTGGCAGGTGCCGATCCAGGTCACCGCCGACATGTTCGTGCCGGGCGGGCACGTCGTCTGCGAGCCGCCGCAGCAGCCGCACAGGAAGCCGTCGATCGCGCAGTGGCGCCAGTAGTCGCAGGACGTCGGGTCGTCCCAATGCGGGTTCTTCCCGTCGCCGCCGCGCGCGACCTCGGCGCCACGCGCCGCCGGCAGCAGCGGGATCGCGACCGCCCCGAGCAGCAGCGTCCCGAGGCCGCCGAGCACGCTGCGGCGGGACGTGCGCTTCGCGAGTCCCCGCGCCGATCGCTCCGCCATTACGTCGAACCACTTCATCGCGTCCTCCTCCCGGGCGTGCCGGCCGAGCCTCTCACGCGGCCCGGCTCTTCGCCGCGGACTCGAAATACTCCTGGATCGAGGCGAACCCTAAGCGCTTCGCTTCGAACAGGCTCTCCAGATGCTCGCGTGAATTGACGATGCCCCGCGCGCGCAACACCCCTTGAGCGTCGATCAGCGCCGCGAACGGCAGGCGGCTCACCTGGTACGACATCCCGAGCGGCGACGACACCACGTACGGGAACTCGCCGAGCTTGTGCGCGCGGACGAACTCCCGCTGCGCCTCGACTTCGCCGTCGCTCGCGAGCACGATGTCGAGCCAGCCGCGCTCCGCGCCGCGGCTCGACTTCAACACCGGCAGCAACGACTTGCAGACGGGACAGGTCGGCGAGACGAACATCAGCAGCGTGCTGCGCCCATCGGTCCGCGGCGCGCCGATCGCGAGCGCCCGTCCGTCGAGATCCGCGGTCTCGATGCGCGGCGCGGTCTCGCCGACCTTGAGTCCGTTGGCGAGCATCAGCGCCCCGACCGGTGCGATGCGCTCGTGCAGCACGCCGAGCTGGCGGACGACCGCGAGCAGCGCGAGGGCCAGGGTGATCACGACGACCCAGAGGATCGCGTTCGACACCGCGAGTGCGGTCATCGCGCGCCCCGCATCGCGAATCCCTTCGGCGCGATCTCGCCCATCAGCCGGTCGATCGTCCAGTAGAGCACGACCGTCGCGAGCAGGCCGCCGCCGAGCGTGAGCCAGTCGACCGCCGCGAGCGACCGCGCGGACCAGGGCAGCACCGCCGCCGCCGCGAGCAACGCGGCGATCAGCGTGTTGCGCCAGACCATCCAGCCGGCGATCTGCCGCCGATCCCGCGGCCCGCCGCAACCGCAATCGAGACTGCGCCGTCCGCGGGCGAGGTTCCAGCCGATCGCCGCGCCGTACAGCGCGATCAGCACCGCCGAGCCGACCGCCGCGGTCCGACGCGTATCCGGCCAGGGCAGCGCGAGCGCCGCCGCGAGTTCGATCGCCGGCACCAGCGCGGCCAGTGCGCGCGAGCCGCGCGCGGGTGCGATCTCGTACGCGGCGAACACCGCCGCGAAGCCGTCGAAATCGCGGATCTTGTGGATCGCAGCGACGCCGAGCAGCGTCGCGCCGCCGAGATCGATCAGGGTACCGACGGCTGGATCGAGCACGCGGGCGGCCTCAGGGCGTGACCAGGACCGTCGGCGTCGCGGCAACGTCCCGCACCGTGCGCAGCCAATGACCGCTCACCGCGTCGTAGACGTCGAGATCCGGGCCGTCGATGAACACCGTGAACAGCAGCGGCGCGGCGTCGGTGGTCACCTGGATCGAGCTCGCGAGCCGCTTCAGCGGGATCTCCTGGATCTTGCGGTGGGTCGCGAGGTCGTAGACCCAGACGGTCTTGCCCGGATCCTTGTGAGTCGCGAGACCGCCCTGGTGCATGATCGCGTACAGCCGATGCAGTCGCACGCTGACCGCGAGTTGCTGCAATCCGCCGGGTCGCCACCCTCGTGCGCGCTCCGCCGCGCTCGTGAGCGACCAGGACGGCTCGACGACGGCGTGTCCGCCCTTGACCTCGAGCGGCACGATCCGGCCATCGAAGGTCACGAAATACCACACGTCGCCGACCCGCACCGGTTTCTCGGTGACCGGGTCCGCACCCATCGGCAGCAGGCGACCGGTGTGGTGGCGCACGACCTGGCCGTTGCGCGCCAGATCGATCAGCACCGCCGAGCCGTCGCCGCAGACCGAGAAGAACGAACGGGGTCCCGACGGATAGGCGAATGCGCAGCCAGGAATGGGAATCTCACGCAGGAAGCGGCGCGTCTTCATGTCGACGACGGAAATGCTTTGCGCGGGATTGAAATTGTAGATCAGCAGGTAGCGGCCGTCGTCGGTCAGCGCGACGTCGCCCATCACCGGCATGTTCGACGCCCGCTTCGGCGGGATGCGGATCTCGCCCACGGGATCGAGGGTGCGGGCGTCGTAGATCGTCACGACGTCGGTGCGTTTGCCGCGCGTGCCGCGCGAGAAATAGGTCTCCGGCGAGTAGATCCACCGGCCGTCGGCGGACAGCACGAGGTGCGAATAGCTGTAACCCGTGCTCAAGGTCCCGAGGTAGCGGCCGGAATCGCCGTCGACCAGGTGCGCCGTCCCGTCGGCCATGTGCGGGAACACGAAGTCGTTGATCCAGACCCAGTGCTTCGACGCGGGCATCGGCAGGACCGCGACCGTCGGATGCCGGCCGAGATCCGGTGGCAGTGCCGCGGGCGCGGACCTCGTCGGTGCCGCGTGCGCGAGTGCCGTGGCACTGATCAGTCCGACGAGCGCAGCGACTGCTCGGAAGCCGCGGGCGCGGCGCTCGCCGCGGAAGTCGCATCGGGGGATCGCAATCATCGGTGCGCGCATGGCAGGTGCCCGTCAGGTCAGCAGCGAGGTTCCGAGTCTACAATCGCGGCGCTGCGTTGGCCAGCATCGCGTCCAAATCCGTTACACTATGATCGAGCACGTCGCGCCGGCGGGGGAGGCAGCACCGATGTCGCGTTCGCATCACGCCGCGGATCTCGAGCCGATCGAGACCGCGAGTTTCGATGAGCTTCGCGCTTTGCAGCTCGAGCGGCTGCGCGGGTCGCTGCGGCACGCCTATGAGAACGTCGAGTATTACCGGCGCCGGTTCGACGACGCCGGCGTGCACCCCGCGGACCTTCGCGAGCTCGGGGACCTCGCAAAGTTCCCGATGATGTCGAAGGCCGATCTGCGCGAGCACTACCCGTTCGGCCTGTTCGCGGTGCCGCGCGAGCGCATCGTGCGGGTGCACGCCTCCAGCGGCACGACCGGGAAGCCGACCGTGGTCGGCTACACCGCCCGCGACATCGACACCTGGGCGACGCTGGTCGCGCGCTCGATCCGCGCGGCGGGCGGGCGGCCGGGCGACATCGTGCACGTCGCCTACGGCTACGGGCTGTTCACTGGCGGCCTCGGCGCGCACTACGGCGCCGAACGGCTCGGCTGCACGGTCGTGCCGGTGTCGGGCGGTCAGACCGAGCGGCAGGTGCAGCTGATCGCCGACTTCCGGCCGCGGATCATCATGGTCACGCCGTCCTACATGCTGGTGCTGCTGGAGGAGATGATCCGCCAGGGCCAGGACCCGCGGCGCTGTTCCCTCGAGGTCGGCCTGTTCGGCGCCGAGCCCTGGACGAACGCGATGCGCGAGGAGATCGAGACCACCGCGGACATCGATGCGGTCGACATCTACGGCCTGTCGGAGGTGATGGGACCCGGGGTTGCGAGCGAGTGCGTCGAGACCAAGGACGGCGCGGTGATCTGGGAGGACCATTTCTACCCCGAGATCGTCGACCCGCAGACCGGCCGGGCGCTTCCCGACGGTGAGCTCGGCGAGCTCGTGTTCACGTCCCTGACGAAGGAAGGGCTGCCGGTGATCCGCTACCGCACCCGCGACCTCACGCGGCTGCTGCCGCCGACCGCCCGTTCGATGCGCCGGATGGACCGGATCCGCGGGCG
>JAJXYU010000033.1 GCA_021780395.1 Pseudomonadota bacterium | reverse complement strand
ATCACCGACGGCCGATTTTCCGGCGGCAGCCACGGGTTCGTCGTCGGGCACGTCGCGCCGGAGGCCGCGGTCGGTGGTCCGATCGCGCTGGTGCGCAACGGCGATCGGATCGCGATCGACGCGCGCCGACGTGCGATCACGCTACAGGTCCCGGACGCCGAGTTGCGCCGACGCCGAAAGGCGTGGCGTGCGCCGAAGCCTTATGCGCGGCGGGGCGTGCTCGCGAAATACGCGAAGTGTGTCAGCAGCGCAACGCTCGGCGCGGTGACCGATCTGGAGTCTTGATGCCGCGCGGCGCAAACTCATGGATGAAATTCGGGCTGCACCGTTGCGATTCCGTGCTTGCAGTCCACGCGTGAACTGTGTCACGCTCCGGACTCGCAGGTCGGAGCGCGGGGACAGATGCCGAACGGGTGTCGGAAAGTCCCGGCTGCTCCGCGCGCGTTAGAGGGGCGCGGCCCGCGCGATTTCGGGACGCGGCGGCGCTGGGTTGGAACGACGTAGGGGATAAGGTCGCAAGCCGAACATTATGTATACGTACGAAGAACCATCATTATTTTCCGGTAGGAGAGGACTCGCGGTCCTCGCGGTCCTCGCGCTGCACGTGCTGATCGGATACGGTTTCATGTCGGGGCTTGCGAGCAAGGTCGTTCATACGATCATCCCACTGGTGCAGATCGCGCAGATCAAGCAGCCGAAGAAGCAGGACAAGCCGCCGCCGCCGCCGCCGAAGCTCCAGGACATCAAGCCCTACGTGCCGCCGCCGGAGTTCGTCGACATCCAGGCGCCGAGCCAGAACAACAACGCGATCACCGAGGTCTCGCGGCAGCGGGCCCCGGCGCCGGTCGCTCGTCCGGCGCCGCCGCCGGCCCCGGTCGCGCGCACCGGGATCTCGCTCGACGCGAGCCATCCGGTCGACGTGAACTCCTACTACCCGGACGCGTCGCGCCGCGAAGACGAGGAAGGCACCTGCCTGGTGAAGATCACGGTCGGCACCGATGGGCGCGTCGCGGATGCGTCGATCCTGCGCAGCACCGGGCATCCGCGGCTCGACAAGGCCTGCCTGCGGGTCGCGAAGGCGTACCGCTTCCATCCGGCGACCGTGAACCATCGGCCGGTGGTGTCGACCGCGAGCTTGCCGGTCCAATTCAAGATCACGAACTCGGACGACTTCTGAGGCGCTGACGGGGAGCGCATCGAGAAACGGCATTCGACCCGTGTTTTATATTTAGAAGTACTCAAACGCGATAATTTCAACTGTTCGTTTACGTAGAGGGAATCGGTCCATGTCAGAGCAAGTAGTCAGCAATCCGTATGGCCTCGTGCCGATGCTCCAGAATGGAGACCTCGTCACGCGGTCGGTCTTCACGATCCTGGTGATCATGTCGGTCCTGACGTGGTTCATCATGATCACGAAGTTCTTCGACCAGCGCCGGCTCCGCCGTCAGGGTCGCGAGGCGCAGAAGGATTTCTGGGCCGCATCGAACCTGAACGAAGCCTGTGCCAAGCTGAAGGGCGATTCGAATCCGTATCGCGCGCTCGCCGAGGCCGGCAAGGCGGCGGTCGAGCACCACGAGTCGACCAAGACGAAGCTCGCCGGCGCGATCGATGCGAACGAGTGGATCACGCAGGCGCTGCAGCGCACCGCGGACATGATCATCGGCAAGATGCAGGGCGGCATGTCGGTGCTCGCGTCGGTCGGTTCCACCGCACCGTTCGTCGGTCTGTTCGGCACGGTCTGGGGCATCTACCACGCGCTGATCGCGATCAGCTTGGCGGGTCAGGCGTCGATCGACAAGGTCGCGGGTCCGGTCGGCGAGGCGCTGATCATGACCGCGCTCGGTCTGTTCGCCGCGGTGCCGGCGGTGCTCGGCTACAACATGCTGCTGCGTCGCAACCGCGTGATCCAGGAGTACGTGACCCATTTCACGCACGAACTGCACGCGTACCTGCTGTCCGGCGTGAAGATGAACCTGGGTGCCGACAAGGCGCCGGCGGCCGCGAAGCAAGCTGCTCCCGCGGGCGCACGTTAGTACCGCAGGGCTGACGCGCCATGGCGCTGAGCATAGATACCAGCGGCGAAGGCTCGACGATGTCGACCATCAACGTCACGCCCCTCGTGGACGTGATGTTGGTGCTCCTCATCATCTTCATCATCACCGTTCCGGTCATCGTGCCGCAGGTTCACCTGAAGCTCCCGACCGCGACCAACATCCCGACGATCACCAAGCCCGGTGACGTCACGATCTCGGTCGGCGCGGACGGCACCCTGTACTGGAACACGATGCGGTTGAAGAGCCTCGACGACCTGAAGACGGAGCTCCGGACGATCGCGCCGATGAACCCGCAGCCGCAGGTGGAGATTCGCGGGGACAAGGACACCCGCTATCTGTACGTGGGGCAGGTGCTGGTGGCGACTCAGGAGGTCGGGATCCGCAAGATCGCGTTCCTGACCATCCCCGAACACCTCGGCACGCGGTAACGCTAGGAGAACCTGCGATGGCAATGAATCTGGGTAGCTCCAGCGACGAAATGGTCGACATCAACCTGACGCCGTTGATCGACGTCATGCTGGTGTTGCTGATCATCTTCATCATCACGATCCCGGTGATGACGGACGCGGTGAAGATCGACAACCCGCTGCCGCCGCCGCCAAACTTCGTCCCCCCGCCGCCGCCGCCGGTGATCAACCTGTCGATCGACTTCGACGGCACGTTGACCTGGAACGGACAGCAGGTCACCCGGGCGCAGATGGACAGCTACATCGCCCAGTCGACGGTGCTGGATCCGCAGCCGGAGGTGCACATCACGGTCGACAAGTTCGCGAAGTACGACGTCGTCGCGAAGGCGTTGGCGGATCTGCAGCGACAGGGCATGAAGAAGATCGGGTTCGTGAACAACAGCCTGTTCTAGGTGATGTTTCATCGACGCAACTAGCGTAGGCGCGGCCCCGGAACACCCGGTGCCGCGCCTTTTTCCTAATAACGTGTGGACGGCCGCCGCGACGGCGGCGCAAAGAGGTTGGACGACGATGCGCGAGAATTTCACTGTCAAGTTCCGTTCCCTCGAGGCCCGCGCCGGTGGTGGTGCGAGCCTCCTCGCCGGCGCCGTGCTCGCGGCGGCGATGGTGGTCGGCGGCGCGGGTCCGGCGCTCGCGGCGCAGAAGCCGACGATCAGCCGCAAGATCGCTCCGGAGCTGATCGCGGCACAAAAGGCGCTGCAGGGCGGCAAGTGGAACGTCGGCCTGCAGAACCTGCAGAAGGCGGAGGCCAAGAGCGGCCTCACCGCGTTCGATCACAAGACGATCGACGACCTGAAGGCCTATGCGTACGTGAAGCTCGGCAACATGAAGGGTGCCGAGGGCGCGTGGGAAGCGGCCTTGCAGACCGGCGCGTGCTCGCCGCAGGATACCCTGCGCTTCACGCGGGCGGTGTTCCAGCTGAGCTACAACGCGCATGAATATGCGAAGGCGATCGATTACGGCAAGAAGCTGATCGCGCTCGGGCAGGGCACGCCGGACATCTACGCGGTGATCGGTCAGGGTTACTACCTCACGAACGATTGCCGCAACGCCGATTCCTACATGGACAAGGCGATCGCCGCGAGCCGCAAAGCCGGCCGGCCGCCCGAGGAAGCCTATTACCAGGTCAAGCTCCGTTGCGCGTTCGACGCGAAGGACACGGCCGCCGAAGTGCAGGATTTCACCGATCTCGTGCGCCTGACCAACAAGCCGGAATACTGGAGCGACCTGCTGCGCATCCAGCGTCAAAGCGCCGGGGCGGACAAGAACATCCTGATGATCTACCGCCTGATGTACAACACCAACACGATGAAGACGGCGGACGACTACATCGAGATGGCGCAGCTGCTCGGCGACGCGGCGCTGCCGGAAGAGGCGACCGCGGTGGTGCAGAAGGCGCTCGGCGCGGGCGTCGTGCAGCCCGCCCAGAAGGATCGCGTGAACCGGCTGCTCGCGGAGATGCAGCGTCGGTCCGCGGCGGACCAGAAGGGGATTGCGGGCTACGCGCGGGATGCGAACAAGAGCCCGGCGGGCCAGCTCTCAGTGAAGCTCGGCGAGGTCTATTACGGCGTCGGCAACTACGAGAGCGCGGTGCAGGCGATCGAAAGCGGCCTGAAGAAGGGCAACGTCAAGAACCTCGGCGAAGCCTACGTGTACCTCGGGCTCTCGTACCAGCAGCTGCACAACCCCGCGGCTGCGAAGAAGGCGTTCGCTCATTTGAAGACGGTGACCGAGATGCCGAAGGACATCCGCGCACTGTGGCAGCTGTACGCGGACAAGCTCAGCTGACGATCCGCGAGGAGAAATCTCGATGACGATCAAGGTAGGCGATCGGATGCCCGCGGGGACCTTCTCGCGGATGGGCAAGGATGGACCGGAGAAGGTCACGACGGACCAGTTGTTCCGCGGCAAGACCGTGGTGTTGTTCTCGGTGCCGGGGGCGTTCACGCCGACCTGCGACGCCCGGCACCTGCCGGGCTACGTCGACCACGTCGCCGAGTTCAAGGCGAAGGGCGTCGACACCGTCGCCTGCATGGCGGTCAACGACGTGTTCGTGATGAACGCCTGGGGCAAGAGCGCGAAGGTCGACGGCGGGGTGATGATGCTCGCCGACGGCAATGCGGAGTATGCGAAGTCGCTCGGGCTCGAGCTCGATGCGAGCGGCTATGGCATGGGTGTGCGTGGCCAACGCTTCGCGCTCGTCGTGAAGGACGGGGTCGTCGCGAAGCTCTTCGTCGAGAAACCAGGCGAGTTCAAGGTCTCCGCGGCAGAGCACGTGCTCGCCGAACTCGGCTGATACGTCGATCCGCAGTGCGCCGCCCGGTCGCGATGACCGGGCGGCCTCCCGCCGCCGGCGTCAGCCCCCGGCGAGGCGGGTCATCTCCGGGACGACCTGGAACAGGTCCGCGACCAGACCGACGTCGGCGACCTCGAAGATTGGCGCTTCCGGATCCTTGTTCACCGCGACGATCGTGCGGGCGTCCTTGATGCCGGTGAGGTGCTGGATCGCGCCGGAGATCCCGAAGGCCATGTAGACCTCGGGCGCGATGATCTTGCCGGTCTGGCCGACCTGCAGCTCGTTCGGCGCGTAACCCGCGTCGACTGCGGCGCGCGAGGCGCCGACCGCCGCGCCGATCCTGTCGGCGAGCGCGAACAGGATCTTGAAGTTCTCCGCGCTCGCGAGCGCGCGGCCGCCGGAGACCACGCGTGCGGCGGTCTGCAGGTCCGGTCGGTCGGTGGATCCGGTGTGCGCGCCGACGTAGCGCGTGTGGGTCGGCAGCGCGACGTCGAGGCTGCGGTCGACGATCGGAGCGCTGCCGCCGGTCGGCGCTGCCTCGAAGGAGGCGACCCGCACGGTCGCGACCAGCAGCCGCGCCGGATCGGCGTCGACGGTGAGGATCGCGTTGCCCGCATAGATCGGACGTCGGAACCGGTGAGCGCCTTCGACCGCCATCAGGTCGCTGACCTGAGGTACGCCGAGGAGCGCGGCGACGCGCGGCGTCAGATCCTTGCCGAAGCTCGTCGAGGGGCCGAACAGGTGCGTGTAGTCGCGCGCGATCGCGGCCACCTGCGGTGCGAACGTCGCGGCGAGCGGATGCGCGTTTTCCGGACGATCGACGCGCAGGACCTCGGACACACCCTGGATCGCGGCGGCCTGCGCGGCGACCGCGGCGGTATCGGCGCCGAGCAGCAACACGGTGATCGACGCGCCGGGGATGCCCTTCGCGCAGGTCACGCACTTGTGGGTCGACGGATTCAGCGTCTTGCCGTCGTGTTCACCGATGATCAGGATCTTCGCCATTAGAGCAGCCCCTTCTTCTTCAATACGTCGACGAGT
>JAJXYU010000364.1 GCA_021780395.1 Pseudomonadota bacterium | reverse complement strand
GTGCTCACGCCGGACGATCTCTACGCCGGCCGGCCGGCACGCTCGCCGGTCGTCGTGTTCGACGACGACCACTATTACCTCGGCGGCGTGCTCGCGGAACGGTTGCGCGCCGAGGGGCACGAGGTGACGCTCGTGACGCCGGCTGCGATTCCCTCGGCCTGGACCGTGAACACGCTGGAGCAGGCCGCGATCCACCGGCGCTTGCTCGAGCTCGGCGTGCGGCTGCTGGTGAACCGCAACGCCGTCGAATTCGACGGCGAACGGCTCGTCGTCGCCTGCACGATCACCGGCCGCCGGGAGACGCTCGCGGCGGCATCGCTCGTCACCGTGACCGCGCGCTGGCCGAACGAGGCGCTGGTCGAGGAACTCACGGCGGACCCGGCACGCGCCGCCGACGCAGGGATCGTCTCGATCACGTCGATCGGCGACTGCGTCGCGCCGGGCACGATCGCGGCGGCCGTCTACGCCGGCCACCGCTTCGGCCGCGAATTCGATCAGGCGCCGATCCGGGAGGTCGCGTTCCGACGCGAGTATCCGGATCTCGACGACTGAACGCGGCACGGCACCGCGCGATTCCGCCGATTCGCCTGAACGGCCGGGCGTTCCCGAGCAGGGATCGCCGACTCGTTGACTTAGACTGGAGCGAAGCCTAGCCTCCGCAAGTCGCCGTCGAGGAAATGGGAATCATTCAATGAATGACGGCGACACCCCGCGAGCGGGGATGGGTCATGTCCCCGCGTGTGAATAAGAGTCAATAAATAACGCCCCAGGGAGACTACTCATGACGAAAGCTCTCACGTCCATCGCCGCGCTTGTGGCCGTCTATCTCGCGACGACCGCGATCGCTTGCGCGCAAGCACCGCCCTTCCACAAGGGACCCGTCTGGAACTGCGCGCAGATCCGCACCAAGGACGGCCGCGGCGAGGACTACATGAAATGGGTCGCGACCCAATGGAAGGCGCAAGAGGAAGCGCTGATCAAGGGCGGCTTCGCGATCGGGTACAAGGTCTTGAGCACCGTCGACACCCGCGCGGGCGAGCCGAACATCATGCTTTGCACCGAGTTCAAGGACATGGCGGCCTTCGACGTCCCGACCGCCAAGGTAGACGCATTCATGGCCAAGCGGTTCGGATCGGACAAAAAGGCCAACCAGGAAGAAGTGGCGCGCGGTTCGATGCGCACGGTCATGGGGGACGTGATGCTGCGACAGCTCGACTTGAAGTGAACTAAGACGGCGGGCGGGGATTGGTTCCCCGCCCGTAGCCCGCCTCGAGATCGCAGGTGGCCGGGAAATTGGTCGGGGCGACAAGATTCGAACTTGCGACCCCTTGCACCCCATGCAAGTGCGCTACCAGACTGCGCCACGCCCCGACCGTGAATGGAATGATAACCGAAAAGCCCGCGTGATTCAGGCGCCGGGCGCCACGCGGCCTCAGACGCTGCGCAGGCCTGCCGCTCTGCCGACGATCAACGCCGCAGGATCTTCACGAGCTCTTCGAGCTCGATCCGCATCTGGTGGATGAGTTGCTGGCTGTGGTTCAGGTCCGTCTGCGCGTCGTCGCCCATCAGCCGGTTGCGCGCGCCGCCGATCGTGAACCCCTGTTCGTACAGGAGGCTGCGGATCTGGCGGATCACCAGCACGTCCTGGCGCTGGTAGTAGCGCCGGTTGCCGCGCCGCTTCACGGGCTTCAGCTGCGGGAACTCCTGTTCCCAGTAGCGCAACACGTGCGGCTTCACCCCGCACAGGTCGCTCACCTCGCCGATCGTGAAGTACCGCTTGCCGGGGATCGCCGGCAGCTCGTTATTGTTGCTTGGTTCCAGCATAAGCCTCGACGCGAGCCTTCAGTTTCTGTCCCGGACGGAACGTGACCACGCGACGGGCGCTGATCGGAATCTCCTCGCCGGTCTTCGGATTGCGGCCCGGCCGCCGGTTCTTGTCGCGCAGGTCGAAATTCCCGAACCCGGACAGCTTGACCTGCTCCCCTGACGACAGCGAGGCGCGAATCTCTTCGAAGAACAGGTCGACGAGTTCGCGGGCCTCGCGCTTGTTGAGGCCCAGCTGATCGAACAGGGCCTCCGCCATCTCCGCCTTCGTCAGGGCTGCCATGAATTATTGGTCTCTTATCGTGGCGCTGAAAACATCCCGGAGCCGCGCGACCACCGACGTGATCACCGCGTCGGCATCGACGTCGGTAAGAGTGCGCGAAGAGTCCTGTAAAATCAACCCTAAAGCGATGCTTTTTCGACCGGAATCTATACCTGGACCCCGATACACGTCGAAGACAACGAATTCCGTGAGCAGTCCGGATGCGCTCGACGCGACGGCTTCCCGCAGCTGGGCGACGGAGATCGCCTCATCGACCACGACGGCCAAATCTCGACGGAGTCGAGGAAAAACTGAAATCGATCTATATTTCGGTATGTTAGAAGATAATCCTAAGTCTGTTTCGATCTCAAACAGCCACGGCGGCGACACCCAGCCCAACTGCTTCGAGAGTCGCGGATGCAATTCGCCGAGCCACCCGATCGCGCGGTCCCCGCGCCATAACTGCGCACTGCGCCCGGGGTGCAGACAGTCGAGTTCGGCGGGTTCATAACGGATCGCCCCGGCATCGCCGGTCAACGCGAGCACCGCATCGAGATCGGCCTTGACGTCGTAGAAATCGACCGGCTCGCGCCCAATCCCCCACTGCTCCGGCCAGCGGGCACCGCTCGCGAGACCCGCGATCGTGTCGATCTCCCGCAACGTGCCCGCGTCGAGGAGGAACTTCCGCCCCGACTCGACCAATCGCAGTCGAGGCTGTTGGCGCCGCGCGTTCTCGCGTGCGGCCTGTAGCAATCCTGGCCACAGCGACACCCGCATCTCGGCGAGCTCCGCCGAGATCGGGTTGGCGAGCGCGAGTCCCGCTTGACCGGGGAACAGCGCCCGCTGCAGCACCGGATCGACGAAGCTGTAGGTGATCGCCTCGTGATAGCCACGATCGATCAGCACCGCGAGCGCCCGCTCCACGGGGGCGCGCTGTTCGCCCGCCTCGCCAGCGAGCTGCGGCGCGATCGCCGGGTGCTCCGGAATGCGGTCGAAGCCCCGCAGCCGTGCGACCTCCTCGACGAGGTCCGCCTCGATCGCGAGGTCGAAGCGGTGTGACGGCACGCCGAGTTCCCAGCCCTCGCCGTGTTCCTCGACCCGATCGCCGATCGCGGCGAGCAGTTCGCGCACCTCCTCGTCCGGGACCGTCGTGCCGAGCAGGCGCTCGAGCCGGCGCCGTCGCAGTCGGATACGCTGTTGCGCGCCGGGGAACGCCGCCGCGCGTGCCTCGCTGATCGGTCCCGGGCGGCCGCCCGCGATCTCGAGCAGCAGTGCGGTCGCCCGCTCGATCGCCCGGCGCGGCAGCTCGGGATCGACGCCGCGCTCGAACCGTTGCGCCGCATCGGTCAGCAGTCCGAGCCGGCGTGCACGCCCCGCGATGACCGACGGCGTGAAGTGCGCCGCCTCGAGGAACACGTCGACCGTGTCGTCGCCGATCGCGCTCCTGCGCCCGCCCATGATCCCGGCGAGACCGACGGGACCGTTCGCATCGGCGATCACCAGACAATCCGGGGTGAGCGAGAGCGTCGTATCGTTCAAGAGCTCGAGGGGCTCGCCCGCGGCCGCGAACCGCACCGTGATCGGCGCCGCGAGACGCGCGGCGTCGTAGGCATGCATCGGTTGACCGCTGTCGATCATCACGTAGTTCGTGACGTCGACGATCGGCGAGATCGGGTTGATCCCGACGCGCCGCAGCCGCTCGCGCAGCCACAGCGGGGTGCGCGCGCCGGCCCGAAGCCCCTGGATCAGGCGTCCGGCGAACAGCGGGCACGCTTCGGGCGCCGCGAGCTCGACGGCGATCGCCCCCGCGTGCACCGGCGGGACCGGTTTCGCGGCGTAATGGAGCCGGCGCCGGCGTGTCGCCGCATGATCACGCGCGATCCCGAACACGCTCATGCAATCGCCGCGATTCGGCGTCGCGTTGACCTCGATCACCGTGTCGTCGAGATCGAGCGCGACGCGAACGTCGCGACCGATCGCGAAGTCCCCCGGCAATTCGAGGATGCCGTCGTGCTCGGCGCCGATCCCGAGCTCGCGCGCGGAGCAGAGCATCCCCTGGGACTCGATGCCGCGCAGCTTCGCGCGCTTGATCACGACCCCGCCGGGCAGGTGGGCACCGACCTTCGCGACCGCGACCTTGAGTCCGGCGCGCGCGTTCGGCGCACCGCAGACGACTTGCAGCCGATCGGCGCCGTCGGTCGTGACCTCGCACAGGGACAGACGCTCGGCATTCGGATGTCGGGCGCAAGCGAGCACCTCGCCGACCACGACGCCGGTGCACGGCGGCGCCGCCGGCTCGAGCGCCTCCACTTCGAGCCCGGCGACCGTCAACTGCGCGCCGAGCTCGGCGGGCGTCGCCGCGCCCGGCGTGAATTCCTCGAGCCAGTGCTGGGTGATCTTCACGGAAATTGCTTCAGGAACTGCAGGTCGTTTTCGAAGAACAAGCGCAGGTCATCGACGCCATAGCGCAACATCGCGAGCCGCTCGATCCCCATCCCGAACGCATAGCCCTGCCAGCGCTCGGCGTCGATGCCGGCCGCGCCCAGGACGTTCGGATGCACCATTCCGCAGCCGAGGATCTCGAGCCAGCCGGTCTGCTTGCAGACCCGGCAGCCGCCGCCGCGGCAGAACACGCACTCGATGTCGACTTCGGCGGACGGCTCGGTGAATGGAAAATACGAAGGTCGCAGCCGCATCCCGAGCGACCGCTCGAAGAAACGCTCGACGAACGAGTGCAACATCGACTTCAGGTTCGCGAAGCTCACCTGCTCGCCGACGACGAGCCCCTCGACCTGATGGAACATCGGCGTATGCGTCATGTCGGAATCGTTCCGGTACACCCGGCCCGGCGCGATGATCGCGAGCGGCGGCGGCCGGACGCGCAACGCGCGGATCTGGACCGGCGAGGTATGGGTCCGCAGCAGGCGTCCGTCGGCGAAGTAGAACGTGTCGTGCATCGCCCGCGCGGGGTGATCGCGCGGGATGTTCAGCGCCTCGAAGTTGTGGAAATCGTCCTCGACCTCGGGTCCCGTGGCGACCTCGAAGCCCGCCTGCGCGAAGATGCGCTCGATCCGCAACCGTGTCCGGGTCACCGGATGCATCGTCCCGGTCGACTGTCCTCGACCGGGCAGGCTCACGTCGATCCGGCCGGCCGCGAGCGCCGCATCGAGCGCCGCCGCCTCGAGCGTCGCGCGGCGCTGCTCGAGCGCCGCGACGATCTCGCCCTTGGCTTCGTTGATGCGTTGGCCGGCGATCGGCCGTTCGGACGGTGGCAACGCGCCGAGCGCCTTCAGCCGCTCGGTCAACTGCCCCTTCTTGCCGACCAGGTGCACCCGCACCTCCTCGAGTGCGGCCACGCTCGCGCTGGCCGCGACGTCCGCGAGTGCGCGCGCCACGAGCGCCGCGAGAGATTCGGGTTCGGCCATCGGTGGTGGGGCCATGCGGAGCGGCGAAGCCCGGCGATCCGGCTCCCCCGCCCCGCGCGGCCGTTCATCCGTCAGGCCGCGAGGCTGGCTTTGGCCCGCTCTGCGATCACCGCGAAGGCCGGCAGATCGTGAACCGCGAGATCCGCGAGCACCTTGCGGTCGATCTCGAGACCCGCCTTGTTCATCCCGTCGATCAAGCGGCTGTAGGACAGGCCGCTCAAGTGCGCGGCCGCGTTGATCCGCACGATCCACAGCGCCCGGTACTCGCGCTTCTTCTCGCGGCGGCCCCGGTAGGCGTACTGCCCGGCCTTGATGACCGCCTGCTTCGCTGCGCGGAATACCTTGCG
>JAJXYU010000078.1 GCA_021780395.1 Pseudomonadota bacterium | reverse complement strand
CAGCAGCGGCGCGGCGTCGTAGTCGTGGAAGAATCGCGCGTACGCCTCGGACAGCCGCTCGAGGTACCCGCGCTCGATGAACTGCTCGTGGCGGATCCCGCGCTTCGCGATCCGGTCGAACAGCACGTCGACCGGCGCCTGCAGGTACACGACCAGGTCGGGCTTCGGCGCATCGACGACCACACGCGAGTAGACCTGTTCGTAGAGCGAGTATTCGGCGTCGTCCAAGGTCACGCGTGCGAACAACCGGTCCTTCTCGAGCAGGTAGTCGGCGATCCGCACCGCGTCGAACAGGTCCGCTTGCCGCAGTTCCTCGATTTGCCGCGCGCGTTGGAACAGGAACGAGAGCTGCGCCTGGAACGCCGCGGCCCGCGGGTTGCGGTAGAAGCGCTCGAGGAACGGGTTCTGGTCGGCCTGCTCGAGGATCAGCTTGCCGTTCATCGACTGCGCCAGCCGGCGTGCGAGGCTCGTCTTGCCGACGCCGATCGGACCCTCGATCGCGATCAACCGGTGCGGGTTCGCGCTCAACTCAGCCACTCGCTTCGTCATCCAGGACGCCGATCCCCTCTGCCCCGACCCTTTCCATCAGATCGCCGACGCGGCCGCATCCCGGGATCACGAGCGTCGGCGCGATATCGGCGAGAGGATACAACACGAAATTGCGCTCGCGAACGCCGGGATGCGGGACCGCAAGACCCGGTTCGGCGATCGGCGAACCCACGATCCAGATCAGGTCGAGGTCGATCACCCGCGGACCCCAACGTTCGGTCCGGCGCCGGCCCATCGCCCGTTCGATCGCGAGCAGATCCTCGAGGAGTTCCCGCGCGCTGCGGGTCGTCAACAGGCCCGCGGCGGCGTTCAGGAACTCCGGCTGGTCCTGCGGACCCATCGGTCGCGAGCGGTAGATCCGCGACCGCGCGACGAGCCGCGACCGATCGAGGGTCGCGAGCCGCTCGAACGCGTCGGCGATTCGCGCGCGAGGATCGTCGAGGTTGCTGCCGAGCGCCACGTACGCCGGCCGCCAGAGCGCGTCGGTCCCCGCGCCGACACGATCGCTCAAGGAGCCGCCGGCGGCGGTCCGGTCCGCGGTCCCCGGCGTCGCCGGCGCCGGCGCGACGACGTGGGCGCGCCGCCCTCCGCGGCCGGCGTCTGCCCGGGGCGCGCCTGCACGCGCTGCAGCCGCTCCTCCTGGGGGAGCGTCTGGATCTCGGTCCACCAGGACGCGATTTCGGGGTCGGCCGCGCCGGCCTGCACCCGCAGCATCAGGAAATCGTAGGCCGCGCGAAAGCGCGGATGGTGCAGCAACCCGAGGCTCTTCACGCCGCTGCGCCGGTTGAAGCGGGGCTGCAGCATCAGCAACTCGCGCATCGGCACCGAGAAACGCCGCGGAATCGCGACCCGGGACTGCTGCGCCCGGAGCACCACGTCGCAGGCCTGAAGCAACTGGGCGACGTCCGGGGCGGGCCCGGCGTTGCGTTCGTTCATCTCCCGCAGCACCGCGCCCCAGAGCAGCAGCGCGAACAGGAAGGTCGGCGTGACCGCCTTGTCCGCGCCGATCCGTTCGTCGGTGTTGCGCAAGCCGAGCTCGAGCATCTGTTCCGCATAAGCGTACGGCGGACGCGCGAACGCCGCCGCCGCGAGGGGAAACAGATGCTCGAACAAGCCGTAGCGGCGCAGCAGCTCATACGATCGCGCGCCGTAACCCGACAAGAAGAGCTTCAAGGTCTCGTCGAAGAGCCGCGCCGGCGGCACGCCGTCGAGCTGCGACGCGAGCCGGGTGACCGGCGCCTCGGTGGCCGGATCGAACGTGAAGTCGAGCTTCGCCGCGAACCGCACCGCCCGCAGCATCCGTACCGGATCCTCGCGATAGCGCGCATCCGGATCGCCGATCAGTCGCAGGCGGCGCGCCGCGACGTCCGCGACGCCGCCGACGAAGTCCCAGACCGAGAAGTCCTCGATGTTGTAGTAGAGCGCGTTCGCGGTGAAATCGCGCCGCCAGACGTCCTCCTCGATCGTCCCGTAGACGTTGTCGCGCAGGATCCGGCCTCGCGGGTCGATCTCCCGATCCTCCGGCCCGTCCGGTCCCATCACGGCACCCTCGGCTTCGGGATCCTCGACGTCTTCCCGCTCGGGCGCCGCGGCCGCGCGAAAGGTCGCGACCTCGATGATCTCGCTGCCGAAATGAACGTGCGCGAGCCGGAACCGGCGGCCGATCAACCGCGAGTTGCGGAACAGGCGCCGGACCTCGTCCGGCAGCGCATTGGTCGCGACGTCGAAGTCCTTCGGACGCACGCCGAGCAGCAGGTCGCGCACCGCGCCGCCGACGATGAAGCCCTGATAGCCCGCCTCCTTGAGGCGATACAGCACCCGGAGGGCATTCGGAGAGATCGCGGAGCGCGAGATCGGGTGCTCGGACCGCGGGACGATGATCGGGGCGTTGGGGGTCGAGGATTCGTTCAAAAAGGTCAGGTTCCGCTTGAGTCAAAAAAATTGGCCCGTATACTACCAGCCCTTCCGACAAAGCGGCGGCCGCAAGTCGTCGCGCAGGTCACCGATAGGCTCCCTTCGTCTAGAGGCCTAGGACACGGCCCTCTCAAGGCCGGTACGCGGGTTCGAATCCCGCAGGGAGCGCCAATCCTTGCATGGGCCTGCCGCGCCAGCGCCCTCATCCCGCCTCCCCCTCGCGGATCAGATGCGCGATCAGCGCCTGCTGCGCGAGGGTCACGTGGTGGTCGCGATGGCGCACCAGCGCGTATTCCCGCTGCGGCAGGTCGATCGGGATCTCGGCGAGTTTGCCGGCCGTGATCGCCGAGGCGACCACGTGGCGGGAGATGATCGTCGCGCCCGCGCCCGCCTCGACCGCCTCGCGCACCGCCTCGTTGCCCGGCAGCACCAGGAAGATGTTGAGGTCGTCGAGCAAGAGTCCCTCCCGGGCGAGCAGATCCTCGAAGTTCTGCCGCGTCCCGGAGCCGGGTTCGCGGATGACCCAGCGAAATCCCGCGATGTCGACCTTGCCGGCGCGTCGAGCCGGCCGCGCGCGTCGTTCCGCGGCGACGACGAGTACCATCTGATCGTGCCCGAGGGGCGTGCGGATCAGCGCCGGGTGCTTCGTCGGTCCTTCCACCAGGCCGATGCTCACCTCGCCCGCGGCGACCGCGGCCTCGACCTCGTGAGTGTTGCGGATGACGACGTCGAGACGCACCCGGGGATTGATCGCATGGAACGCGGCGAGCCGCCGTGGCAGCCAGTACGTCGCAATGGTTTGGCTCGCCGCGAGCGCGATCGGCCCGGTCGCACTGCCCGCGAGGTCCTGCAACACCGCGCGCGCGGTGGCGGCGCGATCGAGCACCGCGCGCGCCTCGCGCAGGAAGATCCGGCCCGCCTCGGTCAACTGGATTCCGCGGCCTACGCGATTGAACAACGACACCTGGTACATCGCCTCCAGCGCGGCGATCGCGACCGAGGCGGCCGACTGGCTCATGCGCAACGCCTCGGCGGCGCGCGTGACGTGCCGCCGCTCGGCGACTTCGACGAAGATGCGTAACTGGTCGAGCGTCATGAATGATCTCTATTGCGCATGAGAATAATCGCATTTATCGATTGAAGCGATTATTGCGGAGCGGCGTCGCCGGCGATAGAGTGAACCGAAAATAGAAGCCATCGGGGGACCGCCAGTGTTCACGTTCAATCCGTTCGCCGCGCTGCCCGCCTCGATCTCGCCCACCGCCATGCAGATCTACGTGATCGTGATGTTCCTCGCGGTCGTCTTCGGCACCATCGCCGACATGCTGCACAAGAAGAGCGCCACCTATTTCTTCAACCACCGCCAGACCGTCGCCAAGCGCGCGACGCGCGAGGTCGGCGGCGCGGAGAAGATCGGGTTCGCGATCCAGACGGTCGTCGTCACGGGCCTCGCGGCCGGTGAGTTCCACACCTCCGCCCGCCGGATCAGCCACCTGTTGACGATGTACGGGTTCATCTTCTATGTCGTCACGACCGCGTTGATCGTTTTCGCGTACCCGACCGCCGCCACGCCGGCGCCCGCGATCGTGACGGGACTGTGGTACCTCGGCGCCGCGTTGATCTGCGTCGGCGGCTACTGGTTCTGGTTCGCGATGCGCGTCGACGTCGCCGCCGAGGGCCACTCGCCGTTCCGCCTGGTCCGCGCGGACCTGTTCATCGTCTCGCTGCTCGCGAGCGCGACCTTCGCGCTCGTCTGGGCGCGTCTCGCGGCGATGGACCTCACGGTCGGGAGCGAGGTGTGCTTCGCGCTGTACCTGCTCGCGACGACGGTGTTGTTCGGCTCCGTCCCCTGGTCGAAGTTCGCGCACATGTTCTACAAGCCCGCCGCCGCGTTCCAGACGCGCATCGAACAGGCGAACGGCTACCGCCGCAATCTCCCCGCACCCGCCGATCGTCCGGCGACGCTCGGCAGCGCTCGTCGTCCGCCGCGCAATTATTGAACCCTGAGGAGCATCGTCCATGCCCACGTTTGTCTACATGACGAGCTGCGACGGCTGCGGATACTGCGTCGACATCTGCCCGTCCGACATCATGCACATCGATCCGACGTACCGGCGCGCGTACAACATCGAGCCGAACATGTGCTGGGAGTGCTTCTCCTGCGTGAAAGCCTGCCCGCAGAACGCGATCGACGCGCGCGGATATGCGGACTTCGCGCCGCTCGGCCACAGCGTCCGCGCGCTGCGCGAGGAGGACAAGGGCACGATCGCGTGGCGGATCCGTTTCCGCGACGGACGCGAGAAGCATTTCCTGTCGCCGATCCGCACCACGCCCTGGGGCTCGATCAAGGGCCCGGCCGAATACACGCCGCCGACCGCCGACGCGATGAAGTCCCAGGAACTCGCGCATGAGCCCGACGCGCTCAAGGTACAGGCGCTGCCGACGCTCGATCGCAATCGTCTGAAGAAGGGAGTGGTCGCATGAGCCGCAAGACCGTATTCGTCGATTCGGACATCCTCGTCGTCGGCGGCGGGATGGCCGGATGCGGAGCCACCTACGAATCGCGCTACTGGGGACGGGACCTGAAGATCGTCTGCGTCGAGAAGGCCAACATCGAGCGCAGCGGCGCGGTCGCGCAGGGCCTGTACGCGATCAACTGCTACATGGGAATGCAGTGGGGCGAGAACCAGCCCGAGGATCACGTGCGCTACGCGCGCAACGACCTGATGGGCCTCGTCCGGGAGGACCTCGGCTACGACATCGCCCGCCACGTCGACGCGACCGTGCACAAGTTCGAGGAATGGGGCCTGCCGATGATGCGCGACCCCAAGACCGGCCGCTATCAGCGCGAAGGCAAGTGGCAGATCATGATCCACGGCGAGAGCTACAAGCCGATCGTCGCGGAGGCGGCGCGCAAGGCGGCGAGCGAGATCCACAACCGGATCATGGTGACCCACCTGCTGATGGACTCGAAGCGTCCGAACCGGGTCGCGGGCGCCGTGGGGTTCAACGTCCGCACCGGCGACTTCTACGTGTTCCGCGCGAAGGCGGTGATCGTCGCCGCGGGCGGCGCGTCGCACATCTTCAAGCCCCGCGCGGTCGGTGAAGGCATGGGTCGGACCTGGTACGCCCCGTGGAGCAGCGCCTCGGCCTACGCGTTGCCGATCCTCGCGGGCGCGAAGATGACGCAGATGGAGAACCGGATCGTGCTGACCCGGTTCAAGGACGGCTATGGTCCCGTCGGCGCGTACTTCCTGCACCTCAAGACCTACACGCAGAACGCGTACGGCCAGGACTACGAGGCGTTCTGGCGCGACTCGATCGAGAAGATGGTCGGCGACTACGTGAACCACCATCCGGTGCCGACCTGCCTGCGCAACCACGCGCTGCTCGAGGAGGTCAAGGCCGGCCGCGGCCCGATCCGCATGGTCACGAAGGAGGCGTTCAAGGATCCGCACAAGGAGACGGTCGGCTGGGAGAACTTCCTCGGCATGA
>JAJXYU010000226.1 GCA_021780395.1 Pseudomonadota bacterium | reverse complement strand
AGGCCGCGACTGCGCTGCAGCTCCGCCATGAATTGCGGCAGGCTCACCCGCAGGTTCGCCTTGTCGAGATAGCCGGGTGCGAGCCCCGTGTACTGCGCGAGCTTCGCGATCACGTCGGCGCGACGCACCGCCGACAACCGGTCCCCTTGCATCAAGGCGCTCGCGTACTCGCCGCTCGCGAACGACTGGACCTCGCCGAGATACCCCGCCAGGTCCGCCGGGCATTTCACGACCTTGTGATAGCACGCGACCGCGGCATAGCTCGGCAGGTACAGCTCATACGGCAGATCGTTGCCGGTGTTGAAGCTCGCGGTCTCGAACGTGAGGATCGAGGACAGCAACATCACACCGTTCAGCTGGATGCCGTCGTTCTCGAGATCGTTCGCGAGCACCGCCGAGCGGGTCGTGCCGTAGCTCTCGCCGAGCAGGTACTTCGGCGAGTTCCAGCGGTCGTTGCGGCTCAGATAGTCGTAGATGAACCGGTCGAACGCCTTCCCGTCCGCATCCACGCCGTAGAAATCCTTCGGCACGCCGACTCCGCCGTGCGCCTTGTCGATGATCCGGCTGAAGCCGGTGCCCATCGCGTCGACGAATACGAGGTCGCTCACGTCGAGGAGCGAATATTGGTTGTTGACCACGTCGAACGGCGCCGGCGGCGTATGGTGCGCGTCGCCGCTGACGACCCGCTCGGGGCCGAAACCGCCCATCAGCAACCAGACGGACGATGAACCCGGTCCGCCGTTGTACAGGAAGGTGATCGGCCGTGTCGAAGGATCGCGTACGCCGTCCTTCACGTACGCGACGTAGAACAGGCTCCCGGTCGGCTTGCCGTCCGCGTTCTTCAGGACGATCGTGCCGGCGGTCGCGGTGTAGGCGATCCGCTTGCCGTCGATCGTCACGCTGCCGTGGGTGACCGATTTCTGGTCCTTCGATTCCGACGCCCCGGGCTTCGCGGCTGGCTTTTCCGTGGCATCCTTGGCGTCCTTGGCGGCCGCGACCGCGGGACCGCCCGCGAAGATTCCCTGACAGAACGCGAACGCACAGATCAGCACGGCAATCGATCGTTTCATCGCAGCGCCTCGTGAAGTGATGGTCGGCGGGGCCGAATAGGCAAGGCTAAACCAATCGGTACCGCGCGTCATCCGTTTCGAGATTGCGCACGCATGGGCACGACGACGAGAGGTCGGGCCGTGCTGCGTCGACGCCGCGCCGACGAAGGCCCGGCCCGCGACCGGGCCGAGCCTCCGCGGGGCGCCGCCCCGTCAGTCGCGGAAACGGTAGCCGACCTCGACCCCGTACGCGCGCCCGGTGCCGGAATACACGAACGAGCCGCCGAACTCCGGCGCCGGAATCACCTCCGCGAGGTATTGCTTGTCGCCGAGGTTGCGACTCCAGATCGTCACGTTCCAATGCTCGGACTGCATCCCGAGCCGCGCGTTGTAGATCTGGTACGGATCCCGGTAGGTCTTCGAGAAATCCCCGGGTACGCCGAACACGGTCTGCACCTGGTTGTCCTGCACCGGACCGAACCAGGTCTTGCCGAGCGCGGACATGTCCACGTGCGCGAGCAAGGACCAATGGTCGTTCACCGGGATCTTCAGGTCCGCCCCGGCATCCCCGGTGTACTTCGGCGCATACGGGACGGCGTTGCCGACCGTGTAGGGGCGCCCGGAATACGCATCGATCCGGCTGTCGACGGTGCCGATCCCGGCGAACAGCGACAGGTAACGCGTCGCCTGCCAGCGCACGTCGCCCTCGACGCCCTTCAGCGTCGCGCGGTCGATGTTGGTCACGACACGCAGCAACCCGAACGGCCCCGCGAAGAAGTTGAAGATCTGCATGTTGTCGACCTTGGTCTCGTAGAGCGCGCCGCTGAGATACAAGGTGTGATCGAGGATCTCCGCCTTGAAGCCGAGCTCGGCCGCCTTCGAGATCTCCTTCTTGTAGGTATCGCTCACGCCGTTCGAGAACGTCGGCGTCGCGCCGCAGGTCGGCGTGCCGACGCCCTGCGCGTTGTACACGACCGCGTCGTTCTGTCCGTTCGCGCAGGTGCCGATCGAGGAGACCGGCAACGCCGGTATCGCAGGGACCGGCGATCCGTTCTGCACGTAGCGCAGGCCGCCGAACCCATCGAGCACGGTCGCCGCGCTGCCGGTCGAGTTGAAGCCGCCGCTGCGGAAGCCGTAGCCGTAGGAGCCGTACACCGACACGTCCGGCCGGACCTTCCAGTTCAGCGACACCTTGGGCTGCCACTCGCTGAACGTCGCCGAGCGATCGGGAATTCCGGTCGTCGCGAGTGCAGGGTCGATCGTGTACGCCGGATTGATGTACGGCTGCACCGCGGTCGCGACCGTGCAACCCGCGCCTTGCGCGAAGCAGGGCGTCTGCGCGAACGCCTGGGCGCCGGTGCCGACGCGGTTCGACGCATCGCGCTGCTCGCGGTCATAGCGCAGCGCGAGCGCGGCCTCGACGTTGGGGATCACGTCGTACGCGACGTTGCCGAACACCGCCGAGACCTTGTTGTGGAAGCGGTCGTTGTACTCGAGGTCGGTCGGGTTCGGACCGCCGGTCGGCACGAACGCCTGGGCGATGAAGCCGTTGCCGTTGTCCGAGCCCTGCGAGACGACGACGTGGCGGCGGATGTCGGCGTAGTACACGCCGCCCTGCCAGCGCAGCCGTTGATCGCCGGGCGAGGTCAGCCGCAGTTCGACGGAATTGTCGATCTCGTCGCGCTGCTGGTACTGGTACCCGTCGCAGGTGGTCGGGCTGTACGCCGGCAGGAGGTTGAAGCCGGGGACGCCCGGCCCGAACTGGTTCGCGTAGAACGTCGGCGAGGGCAACGGCGCGCCCGGTTCGGCCGCGACCGACACCGAGCACACGTCCGGCCCGACACTGGTCGGCACGTTCGCATACAGGTTGAATGCGGCGCTGGTACCGTCGGTGAGGAAATAGTTCGTCTGATCGGCGTACGCGTAGAACCCGGTCAGGGTGCCGACGTCGAACCGCCATTTGCCGCGGACCGAGAACTGCTTGTTGGTCTGGACGTTCTGCGGAATGATGTTGTTGATGTAGTCGAACTTGTGGTCGTTCACGTTCTGGAAGAAGTCCGGGTTGTTGAACGCCGCCGCGAACGCCGGCAGCGCGAACGCCGCGTTGAAGTTGATCGCGCCGCCGCTCACGCGCGAGTACTTCGTCTTGAAGTCGAGCTTGCCGCGATCGCCGAGCCGCACAATGACGCGCGGGGCCGCGCCGACCTCCTCGTAATAATCCCCGCAATGGTCGCAGTGCAGGTAGCTGTTGTAGAAGAAGCCGTTCGTCTTGCGGAAGAACCCGCTGATGCCCGCCGAGACGGACTTGCTCACCGGGCCGCCGACCCAGAAATTCGCGTTCTGCGTGTTCTTGTTGCCGTAGCCGACCTTCGCATCGGCGTCGAAGTGGCGGCCCGGCTCCTTGGTCTTGATGATGATCGCGCCCGCGACCGCGTTGCGCCCGTAGAGCGCGCTCTGCGGACCTTTCACGATCTCGATCTGCTCGAGGTTCGCGAGTTCCTGGTTCAGGCTGTAGGGATTGACCTGCAACACCCCGTCGATCACCAGCGCGTAGTTCGTCTCCGCATCTCGTCCGGTGTTCAGACCGCGGATGCTGACCTGCATGTCGCCGACCTCCGCCGTCTGGACCTGCGAGACGCCCGGGGTGAGCTCGATGAAGTCCGCCGGCCGCTCGATCCCCGCGGAACGGATGTCCTGCGGCGTGAACACCTGGATCGACACGGGAACGTCGACGAGTTTCTCCTTGCGCTGGCGGGCGGTGACCACGATCTCCGCGAGATTCTCGCCGCCCGAGTCGGCGGGCGCCGCCGACGCGGCCTGCGCCGAGGCCGGTGTCGGCGCAAAGGCAGTGCCGGCGAACAACGCGATCGCGGCGCCCGCGGAAAACATCGGCAGCCATTTCCTGTGCATGCTCATGACATCCCTCGATGGTTCGTGATGATCCGGCGGGCGCCGTCCCCCGACGCCCCCTGCGGCCCTCTCGATCGTCCCGCCGTCGCACCCATCTCGCGAGACCCGAGTTTCCCGGGATTGTATACAATCATTTCCAGAATGGATACGGGTCTCGTTCTTTTTTAACGACAGATGGATCGGAATCCTCGCGATTCGAACCCATTACCAGTTTTGATTGTTGCGTTGATGACACACGCAGTTCTGAATTCGGGCATGCGTGTACCGCTGGTACACACTGGCGCCGATCAGAACCGCCGTCGGAGCCGCGATCCGGCCTGGCTCAGGCGGCGCCACGATCGCAGAGCCGGTGCTCCGCGTAGTCGATGAACGCGCGTACCGCGAGCGGCACCGGACCGCGGCTCGCGAGCACGACGTGCAGATCCGCGCCGTCGCGACGAAAAGCCGGCAACACCTCGCGCAACGCTCCCGATTCGACGTCCCTGCGTGCGAGCGCGGTCGGCAGCTGGGCGATCCCGAGACCGGCGAGCGCGGCCTGCCGCAGCACCTGCACGTTGTTCGCCGCGAACCGACCGGCCACCACGATTTCCTCGCGCCCATCCGGCCCCTGCAACCCCCAGACTGCCTGACCGGGTCGGCTCGACACCGTGAGGCAATCGTGTCGACCGAGATCGTGCAGCCGTTCAGGCGTCCCTCGTTCCGCCAGATAGCCGGGACTTGCATACAATCGAAAGCTCTCCGACCACAGCGTGCGCCACACCGTCGCGCCGGCATCCGCCGCCGCGCCGGCGCGAAACGCCGCATCGATCCCGTCGGCGACGAGATCGGTGCGGGCATCGTCGAGCATGAACTCCAGGCGCACCCGTGGGTGCTCGCGCAGGAAATCGGCGATCCAGTCGAGCGGAAACAAGTCGAAGAACCCCGCGGGCGCCGCGATCCGCACCCGGCCCTGCGGCGTCCGACTGTCGTCCGCGAGCTCCTGCGAGGCCGCGAGGATCCCATCGACCGCCGGCGCGCAGCGATCGAAGAACGCCTGGCCCGCGCTCGTGAGAGAGAGCTTGCGGGTGGAGCGATGCAGCAGCCGCGTGCGCAGCTGCGACTCGAGCTCGCCGATGCGACGGCTCAGGGTATTCGGCGGAATCCCGAGTCGACGTGCGGCGTTCGCGAAGCTGCCGTTGCGGGCCACCTGCACGAACCAGCGAATGTCATTGAGATCCACGTGATTGAATCGATTTTTGGATTACTTTCGTCCGATTATAACGACTAGTATCGATAATCGGTGCCGCGTATGCTGCCGCCACCTCATTAATTCGAAGACGGAGCCATCCATGCCGAAAGTACTGGTGCTGTACTACTCGTCCTACGGTCACATCGAGACGATGGCGCAGGCCGTCGCCGAGGGCGCGCGCCAGGCCGGCGCAAGCGTCGACGTGAAGCGGGTTCCCGAGACAGCGCCCGCGGAGGTCGCCAAAGCCGCGCATTTCAAGCTCGACCAGGCCGCACCGGTCGCGAAGGTCGAAGACCTCGCGGACTACGACGCGATCGTCGTCGGCACGCCGACGCGGTTCGGCCGGATGCCCTCGCAGATGGCGAGCTTCCTCGACCAAGCGGGTGGCCTCTGGGCCCGCGGCGCGCTGAACGGCAAGGTCGGCGGCGCATTCAGCTCGACCGCGACCCAGCACGGCGGCCAGGAGGCGACGCTGTTCTCGGTGATCACCAACCTGCTGCACTTCGGCATGGTGATCGTCGGCTTGCCGTACAGCCATCAGGGCCAGATGCGCATCGACGAGGTCGTCGGCGGGAGCCCGTACGGCGCGACCACGATCGCCGGCGGGCGCGGCGAGCGGCAACCGAGCGCGACCGAACTGGAAGGCGCCCGTCATCAAGGTGAACTCATCGCCAAGACCGCGGCGAAACTTTCCGGCCGCTGACCCGCGCGCGCGGCGCTAGTATGCTGCGCGCTGGGTTGGTCGCCCGATGCCGGGCGTACCGCGCACGCAGGGGTCC
>JAJXYU010000373.1 GCA_021780395.1 Pseudomonadota bacterium | reverse complement strand
CGCCGGGCGTCCGGGTCGAGGCGCTGCCGCGCGCGGCCGGTGGCCTCGATCTCGGCGCCGCGCTCGCGCGGCTTGCGGCGCTCGAGGTCAACGAGCTGTGGGTCGAGTGCGGACCGCGGCTCGCGGCCGCCTGGATCGAGGACGAGTTGGTGGATGAGCTGATCGTGTATTACGCGCCGCGGCTGCTCGGCGCCGACGCGCCACCGCTCGCGGCACTGTCGGCCGGGTACGCGGCGGCGCCGACGTGCTTCGAGTTCCTCGATGCGCGGTTCTTCGGCGGGGACCTGCGGGTGATGTTGACGGCGAGGCGGGAGGAGTCGGTATGTTCACCGGAATCGTGACGGCGGTCGGACGGATCGGCGCGGCGGAAGCGCGCGGGGGAGACCTCGAGATCGCGATCGAGGCGCACGGCGGCGGGGTCGAGCGCCTGCGGGTCGGCGACAGCGTCGCGGTGCAAGGGGTGTGCCTCACGGTCACGCGCTGGGTGTCGGGCGCGTTCCACGCCGACTTGTCCGCCGAGACCCTCGCGAAGACGACGTTCGGCGGCCTGCGCCCGGGCGCCCGGGTGAACCTCGAGCCGAGCCTGCGCGCCGGCGATCCGCTCGGCGGGCACCTCGTGAGCGGGCACGTCGATGCGGTCGGTCGTGTGCTCGACACCCGCGATGATGCGCGCTCCTGGCGGATGCGTTTCGAGTTGCCCGCGGCGCTCGCGCGCTTCGTCGCGCCGAAGGGCTCGATCTGCATCGACGGGGTGAGCCTGACCGTGAACGAGGTCGACGGCGCGACCTTCGGCGTGAACCTGATCCCACATACCCGCGCCGAGACCACGCTCGGCGATCGCGTCGCGGGCGACCCCGTCAACGTCGAGATCGATCTGATCGCACGCTATCTGGACCGCCTCATCGGCGGCCCTCGGGAGTGATACGAGTGACACGAACGATGAGCGGACTGAACACGATCGACGAGATCCTCGAGGACCTGCGCGCGGGGCGCATGGTCGTGATCATGGACGACGAGGATCGGGAGAACGAGGGCGATCTCGTGATGGCGGCCGCCTGCGTGCGCGCCGAGGACGTGAACTTCATGGCGCGCTACGGGCGGGGGCTGATCTGCCTCACGCTCACGCGTGAGCGCTGCCGGCAGCTGCGTCTGCCGTTGATGGTCAGCGACACCGACAGCGAGCACAAGACCAATTTCACGCTGTCGATCGAGGCGGCCGAGGGGGTGACGACCGGAATCTCCGCGCACGACCGTGCGCAGACCATCCGCGCCGCGGTCGCGCCGACCGCGAAACCGGAGGACCTGCGCCAGCCAGGGCACGTGTTCCCGTTGATGGCGCAGCCCGGCGGGGTGCTCACCCGCGCCGGCCACACCGAAGCCGGCTGCGATCTCGCGCGGCTCGCCGGATTCATGCCCGCGGCGGTGATCGTCGAGATCCTGAACGAGGACGGCACGATGGCGCGCCGTCCGGACCTCGAGACCTTCGCCGGGCGGCACGGCCTGAAGATCGGCACGATCGCCGACCTGATCCGCTACCGCCTGGCGAACGACCGGCAGAACAACGCGCCCATCGTGGAGCGGATCTACGACGGCGCCGTCGAGACCGAGTTCGGCGCGTTCCGGCTGTGCTGCTACGAGGACCACGTGCACAAGAACGTCCACGTCGCGCTCGTGAAGGGGGATCTCGCGACCTCGCCGTCGCCGCTCGTGCGCGTGCACGTGAACGACACGCTGCGTGACCTGATCGGCGTGCGCAGCGAACGCCTCGGCTGGCCGCTGCGCGGCGCGATCCGGCGGATCGCGGCCGAGCCATCGGGCGTGGTCGTGATCCTGCGCTCGGAGGAGAACCCGCGCGAATTCATGGAGAGCGTGCGCGAGCTCGGGCGAACGCCGGCCGACGCGGGCACGCCGGCCGCGCACGGCGCGACCGTGATCCGCACCTACGGGATCGGCGCGCAGATCCTCACCGATCTCGGCGTGAAGCGGATGCGGGTGCTGAGCGCGCCGAAGCAGCTGCAGGGCCTCGCCGCGTTCGACCTCGAGATCACCGGCTACGTCGACGGCGGCGAATGAGCGATCGCGCGGCATATAATCCGGATCCCCCGACACCCGACAGGAAGACGACCGTGCCCCAGGCGACCCCCCGAACGATCGAAGGCGATCTGTCCGCGCGCGAACTGCGCGTCGCGTGCGTCGCCGCGCGCTTCAACGAGTTCGTCGTGGAGCCGCTGCTGCGCGGCGCGCTGGATGCGCTCGCGAGGCACGGGATCGACGAGGGCCGGGTCGACGTCGTGCGCGTCCCTGGCGCGTTCGAGATCCCGCTCGTGGTGCGCAAGCTCGCCGCGTCGGCGCGCTACGATGCGCTGATCGCGCTCGGCGCGGTCATCCGCGGCGACACCCCGCACTTCGACTACGTCGCCGGCGAATGCGCCGCCGGCGTCGCGCGGGTCGCGTTCGAGACCGGCGTGCCGGTCGCGTTCGGCGTGCTCACGACCGACACGGTCGATCAGGCGCTCGACCGGGCCGGCGGCAAGGCGGGCAACAAGGGTGCCGACGCCGCGCTGACCGCGATCGAGTTGGCGACGTTGTTGCGCAAAATAGAGCCGTGACCATCACCGGCCGGCAGGGTGCGGCGGGCGGGCGGCGCGCGCGCAGCCACGCGCGACGGCTCGTGCTGCAGGCGCTGTATGAGCTGCAGCTCAACCCGCGGCCGTGGCTCGAGATCGCGCGCGACCTCGAGGGCGACGCGGCGGCCGACCGTGCCGATCGCGGGTATTTCCGCGAGTCGCTCGGCGCGGTCGCGGACCGGCGCGAGGAACTCGACGCCGTGATCGCGAAGTACGGAGACATCGCGCCGCCGGCGCTCGATCCGATCGAGCACGCGGTGCTGTGGCTTGGCGTGTACGAGCTTGGCCACCGGCCGGAGCTGCCCTACCGCGTCGCGATCGCCGAGGCACTCGAGCTCGCCAAGCGGTTCGGCGCGACGGGCGCGCACAAGTTCGTGAACGCGGTGCTCGACCGCGCCGCGCGAGAGCTGCGTCCGCTGGAATACGGGCGCGAGCGGGGCTCGCCGGCATGACGGGGGGCGGCCTCGGCGAGTTCGAGCTGATCCGCCGTTATTTCGCGCGCGCGGGCGCGCGCCCGGGCGCCGGGTCGACGATCCTCGGGATCGGCGACGACGCCGCGGTGCTGCGACTGCCCGCCGGGCATGACCTCGTCGCCGCGGTCGACACGATCGTCGCAGGACGGCACTTCCTGCGCGGCAGCGATCCACGGTCGATCGGACATCGGGCGCTCGCGGTGAACCTGAGCGACCTGGCCGCGATGGGGGCGATCCCGGCCTGGGCGACGCTCGCGTTGACCCTGCCGGCCGCGGATCCGGACTGGCTCGAGGGATTTGCGGCGGGGTTCTTCGATCTGGCGCGGGAACACGGCGTCGAACTCGTCGGTGGCGACACGACCGCCGGGCCGCTCGCGATCAGCGTGCAGATCCTCGGCGCGGTGCCGGCCGGGGAGGGTCTGCGGCGCAGCGGCGCACGGCCGGGCGACCTGATCGCGGTCACCGGCACGCTCGGCGACGCCGGCGCGGGTCTCGAGGTCGCGCGGTCGCCGCAACGGGCGCACGACGCCCACGCACGGGCGCTGTTGCGACACTACGAGTTCCCGGCGCCGCGGGTCGCGTTCGGCCGCGCGGTGCGCGGCATCGCGAGCGCGGCGATGGACGTCTCCGACGGCCTCGCCGGCGATCTTGCGAAGCTCGCGGCGGCGAGCGGGGTCGCCGCGGCGGTCGACGTCGAACGGCTGCCGCTGTCGGCGGCGCTGCGCGCGACGGCCTCGCCCGACCAAGCGCTCGATCAGGCGCTCGGCGGCGGCGATGACTACGAGCTGGTGCTCGCGGTCGCGCCGGCCGCGGCCTCGCGGCTCGCGGCCGCCGCGGCCGGGACCGCGACACCGGTCACGGTGATCGGCGAGTTTCTCGCGGGCGAGGGAGTGCGATGGACCCGCGGCGGACGCTCGTACGTTCCGGCGAGGGGGGGGTTCGATCACTTTGCCGGAGCCTCGACCCAGTTCACGGATTGATACCCCGCCGGCCCGGTATCGTGGGTCCCGGTGTCGATTGCCGGCGGAATGGCGCGGTTCGTCCTTGAGCAACATCGGTTCCAAAGTGATTCCCCTGACCTCCGGCGTCCCGGCGCCGCTGCCGGAGCGGATCGGCAAGTACCCGATCATCAAGGAGGTCGGGCGCGGCAGCACCGGGGTCGTGTACCTCTCGCACGACCCGTATTACGGGCGCGACGTCGCGATCAAGGTCTACAACATCGAGGCCGCCGGCGACGAGAGCCGCAAGCGCATCGCCCGCAAGATGTTCCTCTCGGAAGCGCACATGGTCGGGATGCTGCAGCATCCGAACATCCTGCCGATCTACGACGCGGGCGAGGAGGACGGACACTGCTACATCGTGACGGAGCACGTGCACGGCGCGCGCACCCTCGTCGCGTATTGCCGCCCCGACAACCTGCTGCGGATTGACGACGTCGTCGAGATCGTCTATAAGGCGGCGCGCGCGCTGCACTACGCGCACAGCCGCGGGGTGATCCACCGCGACGTCAAGCCGAGCAACCTCATGCTCACGCAGGACTCGGACGTGCGCATCATCGACTTCGGGATCGCGCTGGTCGCCGACTCGGACATCTCGCGGATCGAGGGCATCGCCGGGAGTCCCTCGTACATGTCGCCGGAGCAGGTGCAGTCGATCGAGCTCACCAACCGCTCGGACCTGTATTCGCTCGGTGCGGTGATGTACGAACTGCTGACCGGCACCCGGCCGTTCCGGGCCGGCAACCTGCAGAAGCTCCTCCATCAGATCGTGTTCGCAACCCCGCCGCCGATCCACACGCTGCGGCCGGAGGTGCCCGAGGAACTCGAGAACGTCGCCGCGATGGCGCTCGCGAAGGACCCGGAGAAGCGCTACCGGACCGGCCTCGACTTCGCGGCGGACCTGACCCGGGTCCACCAGAAGCTGCGCGCGCAGTACAACCGCATCGACCAGCAGGAACAGTTCGGACTGCTGCGCAAGCTCAAGTTCTTCCACGAGTTCTCCCACGCCGAGATCTGGGAGGTGCTGCGCGCGAGCAGCTGGCAGGACTACGGTGACGGCGAGGAGATCGTCAAGGAAGGCGAGATGGACGATCGCTTCTACATCATCGTCGAGGGCACGGTCGACGTCGGCCGCAACGGCCGCCGGCTCGGGCGGCTCGAGGGCGGCGAGTGTTTCGGCGAGACCAGCTACGTGCGCGGCGCGAAGCGCACCGCGACGATCACCGCACGCGGGTCGGTGACGGTGATGAAGGTGAGTTCGACGCTCCTCGAGCAGGTCTCGGCGGAGTGCCAGCTGCGCTTCAACCAGGTGTTCCTGCGCAGCCTGATCGCTCGGCTGCAGCGCGCCGAGGCGCAGCCTTGACCCCGGGCTAGCGGTCCGGTTCCGTCCGCGAGGCGCGACTCGCGGCCTCGCGCTTGTCGTGCTCGATCATCGCGTACGCCGAGTGGTTGTGGATCGACTCGAAGTTCTCCGCCTCGACGACGTACGCGGCGACCCGCGGTTCGCGGTTCAGCGCGACCGCGACGTCGCGGACGATGTCCTCGACGAATTTCGGGTTGTCGTAGGCGCGCTCAGTGACGTACTTCTCGTCGACCCGCTTCAGCATCCCGTAGACCTCGCAGGAGGCTTCCCGCTCGGCGATGTCGATCAGGTCCTCGAGCCACAGGTGCTCGCTGATCCTCGCGGTGATCGTGATGTGCGAGCGCTGGTTGTGCGCGCCGTAGTTCGAGATCGCCTTCGAGCACGGGCACAGGCTCGTCGCCGCGACCACGACCTTGAGCCATACCTCGGTCCGGCCGTCGCGGTGTTCGCCGAAGATCGCGGCCTTGTAGTCCATCAGGCTCTCGACGCCCGAGACCGGCGCCTTCTTCATCACGAAGTACGGGAAGCTCATCTCGATG
>JAJXYU010000139.1 GCA_021780395.1 Pseudomonadota bacterium | reverse complement strand
CGCGCGCGCGTCCCCATCCACAGCACGCCGAAGGCGATCGCCGCGAGCGCGACGACCGCGGTCGCGGCGATCCATGGCCACGGCGGTCGCTGCGGCGGGGGCGGTGCGGGTTCGACCGGCGACCTGACCGCGTGATCGCGGACCTCGCCGACGATCCGTGCCGCGAAACTGTCGAGACTTGCGACGACGAAGCGGCGCAGGTCGGCCGACTGTTCGCGGATCGCGGTCTCGATCCGCTTGGCCCCGTCGGCGACCGCCGGCGCCGGCGTCGGCTTCGCCGCCATCGGCGCTTCCACGTCGACCGGCGCGAGCGCCGACCCCTCGGAGTCGCGCCGTTCCGGCAACAAGTGCAGTTCGTACAGCACCTTCGACACGTCGACCGGCCGGACCTGCTTCGGCAACACGCCGAACGCGCCGAGCGCGCGGGCCTGACCGACGTACAACTCCCCTTCCTGCGAGGTGTACATCATGATCGGAACGGTCGCATTGCGCGGATCCGCCTTGATCACCTTCACGGCCTGCAACCCGTCCATGCCGGGCATCAGGTGGTCCATGAAGATCGCGTCGGGTCGCTGGTGTTCGAGATACTCGATCGCCTGCTCGGCGGACTCCGCCATGTCCACGTCGATTCCGTACTTCTCGAGCATCCGGCTCAACACGACGCGAGCCGACTTCGAGTCGTCGACGATCAGCGCTCTCTTGCGCATCCGCGTTCCCGTCTCATCGGCACCGCCTCCCTCGGCCGCCCCGACCCGCGGCTTCAGGTCGCTGCCGGCGACCCCGATTCCTTGTTCTGCTCGATCCAGGTCAGCGCGGCCTCGACGTCCTGGAGTTCGCTCGCGGTGAAACCGGAGACCCGGGCGCCGGGCGATTCCGCCTTCTTCCTGGCCAGCTCCGCCTCGGCGATCCGATGCACCCAGACGAGGCCGCGGCGGACCTTCGCGGTGAATTTCTGCTGTTTGTCGTCGCTCATCCTGCGCCTCCAGTGTAGTACCCCGGTCTCGGCGACACCGATCCCCGGGACCGGTGCGACGCCTCCATCAGGCAGCCCGAGATCAGTCGCGAATGCCGACCCCTCGGTTCATCAGCACGACGGCCAGCGAGAACATCGCGACGGCGGCGAAGACCATGATCGCGTAGGCCAGCCGCAAGTCGACGTCCGACGTGCCGAGGAAACCGTACCGGAATGCGCTCACCATGTACAGGATCGGGTTCGCGTGGGACGCGTCGAGCGCCCAGGCGGGCAGCATCCGGATCGAGTAGAAGACGCCACCGAGGTAGGTGAGCGGCGTCAGGATGAACGTCGGGAACCAGGAGATCTGATCGAAGTTCTTCGCGAGCATCGCGTTGACGAACCCGCCGAGCGCGAACACGAAGCTGGTGAGGAACGCGGCCGAGAGGATCAGCACGGGGTGCAGCACCCCGAGTCGCGTGAAGAACAGCGACACGATCGTGACGACGGTGCCGACCATGAAACCCCGGGTCACGCCGCCGAGGGCATAGCCGAGCACGATCAACCAGTTCGGCAGCGGCGCGACGAGGAGCTCCTCGAGGTACTTGCCGAACTTCGCGCCGAAGAACGAGGAGACGACGTTGCCGTAGGAATTCTGGATCACCGACATCATGATCAGTCCGGGCGCGATGAACTGCATGTAGTCGTGCCCGCCGACCTGGCCGACGCGGCGGCCGATCAGACTCCCGAAGATCACGAAGTACAGCGTGGAGGTGACCGCGGGCGGGAGCAGTGTCTGCCCCCAGATGCGCACGATCCGGCCGAACTCGCGGATCAGGGTCGTCCGGAAGCCGATCCACCGCGCGGCCGCGCGCCCGGCCGGGGCGCTCATGCGACCGCTTCGCCCGCGCCCGCCCGGCCGCTGGAGTCGACCAGGCGCACGAACAATTCCTCGAGGCGGTTGACCTTGTTGCGCATGCTGTCTATCTCGATTCCCTGCTCGCTCAATTGGGCGAACACCCGGTTGAGGCTCTGGCCGCGCGAGACCTCGACCTCGAGGGTGTGCGCGTCCGCGAGCTCCGCGCGGAACCCCTCGAGCCTCGGCACCGCGGTGCGCGCCTCGCGCAGGTTCAGCACGAAGGTCTCCGCCTGCAGCTTGCGCAGCACGTTGACCATGCTGTCACGCTCGATGATCCTGCCGCCGTCGATGATCGCGACGTTCCGGCACAGGTTCTCCGCCTCCTCGAGATAATGCGTGGTCAGGATGATCGTCGTGCCTTCGCCGTTGATCATGCGCAGGAATTCCCACATCGACCGGCGCACTTCGATGTCCACGCCGGCGGTCGGCTCGTCGAGGATCAGCAACTCCGGCTGGTGCATCAGCGCCCTCGCGATCATCAGCCGCCGCTTCATGCCGCCGGACAGGGAGCGCGCGATCGAACGGCGCCGGTCCCAGAGCTGCAGCTGCTTCAGGTAGACCTCGGCGCGCTGCTTCGCGATGCGCCGGGGGATGCCGTAGAAGCCCGCCTGGTTCACGACGATCGTCTGCACGGTCTCGAACTGGTTGAAATTGACTTCCTGCGGCACGACGCCGATGCAGGATTTGGCGACCTCGAGTTCGCGATCCAGGTCGTGGCCGAAGACCTCGACGACCCCGCTGGTCTTGGTCACGAGCGAGGTCACGATCCCGATCGCGGTGGTCTTGCCCGCGCCGTTCGGTCCCAACAAAGCGAAGAAGTCGCCGCGATCGACCTCGAGATCGATGCCCTTCAAGGCCTGGATGCCGTTCTTGTAGGTTTTGGTGAGCTGCCGGAGCAAGAGCGCGCGCATAGAGGCGCGAAGAGTAACCGCGCGGGGTGCGCTCCGCAACGCGCGTCGCGCCGGCACCCGCGCCCGTACCCGCCCCCGCGGGTGCCCCTAGTGCAACTGCTTGCCGCTCGCGAGCAGCAGCCAGCAGCCGTGGAACCAACGCAGACGGGTCCGGTCGGCGCTGGCGGCCGCCTCCGCAAGCCCGTCCCAGAACGCCGTGCAGCGCGGCCAGCGCGGCGCGAGGTCCGGCGCTTCGACGACCGCGATCCGGGTGAGCCGATCGAGCGTCGCATCGGCGAAGACTGCCGCAGTGCGCAAGTCCATCCCGAGCGAGAGACGGGCCTGCAGATTCGCACTGGTCGCGAGGTGCCAGGCGTAGATCAGCGCGAGCCGCACGAACCCAACGACCGCCGGATTCGAGACACCGGGCTCGGCAACCCGGTCCGGCACCGCGATGTCGAGCCGCGATCGCCAATGCGGGTCGTCGCCGAAGCGCAGATCGAACAGGGCGTACGGACAATCGGCGATCGCGGCCTTGCGCGCGGGCGGCAGCGCGACGATCGCCGGCGCGGCGACGCCGTCCAGATCGAGGAAACGGAGATTCAGCGCGCGCAGCGTCGGACTGGTCCCGCCGATGATCGGCGCCTCGCGAGTCCAGGGTTCGATGATCGGGTCGTGCATCGCGGTCCCCCTCGAGAGGGGCGCGCGGCGCAGTCCAGCGCATTTCCCGACGAACGCGCGGCGAACCGCGACGCCGACCCCCTTGGCAAGCACGCTAACTTTGTGATTAATTTTTGTCAAATTTTTTGAGGCAGTAAAAATAACGTTTTTCAACGGATTTGGAGGGCGTCATGAGGGTTTCCGACGACCGTTATACCCGGGACCGGCTGCGCTTCGACCTGGCGATGCGCTTGATCCGCCACGAAGCGCGCACCTGCACGATCCGCCTGTGGACCGGGCTCAGCGACGACCGGATCCGCAAGCTCTACCGGAGCTACGTCGAAGAGCGTGCGCGTACCGATCTGCCGCGGCACCGGGGCAAGTCGCCGCGCCAGACGGCGTTCTTCTTCCGCAGCCCGGACCTGCACTTCGAGGCCGCGCAACTCGCGAGCCTGTACCTCCTGCTCGGACTCCTCGGCGCATCGCCGGCCGGCGTCGAGTCGCGCTACCGGATCGGCGCGATCGAGTCGGGCGTGCTGCTGTGCCGCGCGTATGAAACCTACGTCGACCTGCACGAGCCGGCGCGGATCTCGTTCGAACATGCCTGGTTCCTGCTCTGGGCGCTCGCCCGGCACACGGAGATCGCGCTCGCCCGCTGCGAGCGCTGCGAGGGGTTGCGGCTGCGCGACGTGCTAGCCGGCCGTGATGCCCCATGCGCGGTCTGCGGTGCTCCCTCGGCGCCGGGCTTACGGCGGGGCTGCTAGAATCCGCGGCGATGGCGCGCCGTCTCACGTTCGCTGGACCCTATCTCGATCGCGCCGCGCACCTGCGCCAGGATCCGGCCGGTCTCGACGCGGCGCTCGCCGAGCCCGGGAGCTGCGCGACCCTCGTCTTTGAATCACGCAGCCTGATCAGCGACGTCGACACCGACGCCCCGCGCGCCGCGCTCGTCGGCCTCGCGTGTCTGCCCGCCGCCACGCGCCCGGCCGAGGCACTCACCCTGCTCGGCCGATTCGCCGGCCGGCCCTGCTTCGCGCTGGAGGTCACCGCGACGGATGCGCTGCCGGAACTCGCGGGGACCCGGTTCGAGGACCTGCGCGGGATCGCCGGCCGGCTGCCCGCGAGCGACGCCGGACTCCTCGGCTATGCACGCGCGATGGTCGGCTGGCGGCGGCGGCACCGGTACTGCGGCGTCTGCGGTTCGCCGACCCGCCCGGTGCGAGGCGGGCAGGTGCTCGCGTGCACCGATCAGGGGTGCGGCACGGAGCAGTTTCCGCGGATCGATCCGGCGATCATCGTGCTGGTCGACGACGACCGTGGACGGGCGCTGCTCGGCCGGCAGTCGGCCTGGCCCGCCGATCGGTACTCGACGATCGCCGGTTTCGTCGAACCCGGCGAAGCGCTCGAGGATGCGGTCGCGCGCGAGGTGCGCGAGGAGACCGGCATCGAGATCGCACGAACCGACTATTTCGCGTCCCAGCCCTGGCCGTTCCCCGCGTCGCTGATGCTCGGTTTCACCGCGCGCGCCGCGACCCACGCGATCCACCGCGACGATCACGAGCTCGAGGACGCCCGCTGGTTCACCCGCGAGGAAGTCGCCGCCGGCGTGATCCGGTTGCCGCCGCGTCAGTCGATCTCGTTCAGCCTGATCGAGCGATGGTTCGACGCCGCCGACGGCCAGTCGTTGCGGGCGACCCCCGGAGCGCGATTCTGACGCCGTTCGCGCCCGGCGGCCTCCCGAACTTCCTGTTCGTCGCGGTCGCGGCGGGTGGTGCCGGCTTCGTCGACTCGATGGCCGGCGGCGGCGGCCTGATCCAGCTCCCGGCGCTGCTCACCGCGTATCCGGCCGAGGCGCCGGCGACCCTGCTCGGCACCAACAAACTCGCGGCGATCCTCGGCACGACGACCGCCGCCGTGCGCTACGCGCGCGCGGTGCGCATCGACTGGGCCACGGTGCTGCCCGCGATCGCGATCGCGCTGCCCTGCAGCCTCCTCGGCGCGAGTCTGGCGAACGTGCTCTCGCCGGCCGCGTTCCGGGTGCTGGTGCCGGTGATCCTGGCGGCGGTGCTGGTCTACGTGCTCGCGCGGCACGAGCTCGGCGCAAGCCATGAGCCACGCCCGCTGTCGCGCCGCCAGCGCACGGCCGCATTCGCAGGCGTCGCAGCGATCGCCGCCTACGACGGGTTCTTCGGACCCGGGACCGGCAACTTCCTGATGTTGTTGTTCGTGCGGGTATACGGCTTCGACTTCCTGAACGCGGCCGCGAGCGCCCGCTGGGTGAACGTCGCGACCAACGCCGGCGCGCTGCTCTATTTCGGCTCGCATCGCCGGATCGAGTGGGGCCTCGCGCTCGCGATCGGCGGGTGCAACGTCCTGGGGAGCTTCCTCGGCGCGCACACGGCGCTGCGTCACGGCAGCCGCTTCGTGCGCATCGCGTTCGTGGTGGTCGTCGGCGCGCTGATCGCGAAGACGGCCTGGGACGCCTGTTTGGCGATCCGCTGATCGGTGCGCGCGGCGGCCCGCATCGCGGGCCGCCGCGCGCCGATCAATTCACGTCACGGACGGACCGGACGGCGCCGCCG
>JAJXYU010000342.1 GCA_021780395.1 Pseudomonadota bacterium | reverse complement strand
GCACGATCGAGGAGGCTTCGCGCGCCACGTCCGTGCCGCGGCCGCCCATCGCGATTCCGATGTGCGCCGCCTTGATCGCCGGGGCGTCATTCACCCCATCGCCGGTCATCGCGACGACCTCGCCCGCCGCCTTCAGGCTTTGCACGATGCGCAGCTTGTCCGCGGGTCGGATCCGCGCGAACACGCCGGTCTCCAGGACGAGCGTCGCGAGGCGTGCATCGTCGACCGCGTCGAGTTGCTCGGCCGTCAGCACGCGCGTCGACTCGAGGCCGGCCTCCCGGCCGATCGCCGCCGCGGTCGCCGGATAGTCGCCGGTGATCATCACCACCCGGATTCCCGCCGATCGGCACTCGGCGACCGCGGCCGGCACGTTCGCGCGCAGCGGGTCCGCGAATCCGAGGAGTCCCGCGTATTCGAACGTGATGCCCCGCGGGGTATCCGGCAGGTCGTCGACGCCGACGCCCGGTCCCAGTGTCGCCTCGGCGACTGCGAGCACGCGGATGCCGGAGTCGCCGAGCGCGTCGACCGCCGTGCCGAGCGCGCGGGCACGGTCCGCGGACAGACGGCACAGCGATGCGATCGCCTCGGCCGCGCCCTTCGCGTGCGCGGCGAGCCGGCCATCGTCGGTGCGCAGCACGTTCGCGACCGCGAACAGGTCCGGACGCAGCCCGTAGGAGCGCACGATGCCGGGCGCGGGAGGCGCGGTCTCGCCGTGCGCGCGCGCGAGCGCATGCACCGCGAGGTCCATCGGATCGACCGGGTCGTGCGCGGTCGCGCGCAGCGCGGCGCGCAGCGTGCGCCTCACCGGATCCGGGAGCGGGCCCGGATCGCGCGACCGCCAGCTCGCGCCGGGAGCGACCACGGCGGCGACGCTCATGCGGTTCTCCGTCAAGGTGCCGGTCTTGTCGGTGCACAGCACCGTGGTCGCGCCGAGCGTCTCGATCGCCGCGGCGCGCCGGGTGAGCACGCGTGCGCGCGAGATCCGCCACGCGCCCATCGCCATGAACACCGCGACCACCAGCGGAAATTCCTCCGGCAGGAGCGACATCCCGATCGCGATGCCGGCGAGCAGCGCATTCAGCCACGATCCGCGCAGGGTCCCGAACAGCACCACGACCGCAGCGCCCGCGAGCGCGCCGACGATCGAGAAGTCCCGCACGAGCCAGCGCAACTGCCGCTGCAGGTGGGCCTGTTCCAGTTCGATCCCGCGCAGCGCGTGACCGATCTGCCCCATCTCGCTGCGCGCGCCGGTCGCGTGCACCCGCGCCCGGCCGGTACCGCGAACGATCAACGTTCCCGCGTAGAGTCGCGGCGAATCGTCGCCACCGGGCGCTTCCCGCCGGTCCTCGGCGCCGGCGTCGCGGGGTCGCGCGGACTTGCGGACCGACACGGATTCGCCGGTGAGCAGCGACTCGTCGACCAGCAGGTCCTCCGCGGTGAGCAAGCTCGCATCCGCCGCGACACGATCCCCCTCGGCGACGATCATCAGGTCGCCGACCACGACCTCGCGTCCGGCGATCTGCACGCGCCGCCCGTCGCGGATCACGATCGCTCGCGGGCTCGCGAGATTGCGAAGCGTCTCGAGCACGCGCTCGGTGCGCGACTCCTGCACGATCGTGATCGATACGGACAGCGAGGCAAAGATCAGCAGGATCACGGCCTCGACGCGGTCGCCGAGCAGCAGGTAGACCGCCCCGCCGGCGATCAGCAGCGCGAACATCGGTTGTCGCAGCACCTCGAGGACGATGCGCACGAGGTTGCGGTGGTCGGCCGACGGCAGCTCGTTGTACCCGTCCTGCCGCAGCCGGGCGCCGGCCGCTTCGGCGGTGAGACCGCGCAGCTCGTCCGATGGGTCGCTTTCGATGGGCACGCTCGACCACTCCGTCGCTCGATCCCGCATCTTCGGGCGACCGCCGGTGCGGGGCAAGCCCGCGGACCGGGTCGAGGTGCTCGCGGATCCCCGTAGATGCGTACGCGAATGCCGGCGACGCCGGTCGGCCGATTTTGCGCGACAATGGTCGAGACGCGGCGAAGGTCGCCAGCGGCTCGCGGAACGGACGGCTTTGGAACCCAGACGCCTCGTGCTCGTTCTCCTGATCGCGGCGCTCGCGCTCGCGTGCGTAACGGTGTTGCGACCGTTCCTCGCGCCGCTCGCGTGGTCGCTGGTCCTGTGTTACGTGACCTGGCCGGTCTATCGGGTGCTGCGACGCCCGTTCGGGCGCCACCGGTCGGTCGCGGCGCTCGCGATGGTGCTGCTCGTGACCGCGGCGCTCGTGTTGCCGGCGCTGTGGCTGATCATGTCGATCGGCGACGAGGGGCGGATCGTCTTCAAGGCGCTCTCGACCGCAGCGACGAACGGTCGCCCGCTGCCGCAGTCCCTGCGTTCGATCCCGTGGCTCGGCGACGAGTTGCAGCGCCAGGTCGCGCACTGGCGCGCGGAGCCTGCACAGATCGGCCGCGAGATCAGCGACTGGATGCGACGCTCGACGTTGCGGATCACGGGGGTCCTTGGACGCGTCGGACGCGGCGCATCGCAGCTGTTGATCACGTTGATGACGGCGTTCTTCGTGTACCGCGATGCCGGCACGCTCGCGCGCAGCGCCCGGCGCACGCTCGACCGGCTCGCAGGCACGCGCCTCGATCCGTATCTCGCGGTCGCCACCACGACCACGCGCGCCGTCGCGTACGGACTCGTCGTGACCGCATTCGCTCAGGGACTGGTCGCGGGACTCGGTTACTGGATGATCGGCGTCGAGGGCGCCACCCTGCTCGGAGCGCTGACCGGCGTGCTGTCCGTGGTGCCGGTGCTCGGCACCAGTCTCGTCTGGGGTTCGGTCGCCCTGTACCTGATCGCCGCCGGGCACGCGTGGCGCGGGATCGCGTTGCTCGCGTGGGGGATGCTCGCGGTGCATCCGACCGACAACCTGATCCGCCCGCTGCTGATCAGCAACATCGCGAAGATCCCGTTCCTGCCGACGTTCTTCGGCGTGATCGGCGGGATCGCCGCGTTCGGCTTGATCGGCGCGATCATCGGACCGGTCGTGCTCGCGGTCGCGCTGGCGGTGTGGCGCGACTGGATCGAGCGCGATCCGGCGGCACCTTGAGGTCCGCGACTCAGTTCCCGAGCCACGCCCGTACGCGGTCCGCCTCGGCCCGGTCGTAGCGCAGGCCGAGCTTGGACCGACGCCACAGCACGTCCTCGGCGCTGCGCGCCCATTCCCGGTCCCGCAGGTGCTGCAATTCCGCTTCGAACAGGTCGGGCGCGATCTCCTCGCCGAGCCCGCGCGTGTCGGCTGCGCCGCCGAGGATCCGTTCGGCGATCGTCCCGTACGCCCGGCAGAGGCGGTCGATCAAGGTCGCCGGAAACGCGGCGTATCGCTGCCGCATCGAGGCAGCGAACGCCTCGTAGCCTCCCGGCGGGAAGTCGCCACCGGGAAGCGCCGCGGAACGGGTCCATGACGCCGAACGCACACCGAGAGCCGGCAGCAACTGGGCGAGCGCGTGCTCCGCGAGCTTGCGATAGGTCGTGAGCTTGCCGCCGAACACGGACAGCATCGGTGCGCCGGCGGGCGGCGCGTCGAGGTCGAACACGTAGTCCCGCGTGATCGTCGAGGCGTTCTGCCCGCCGTCGTCGTGCAGGGGCCGCACGCCCGCATAACTCCAGCGCAGATCGACGGGCGAGATCGGACGCGGCAGGTAGTCGGACGCCGATCGGCACAGGTACTCGATCTCCTCGGCATCGGCCCGCAGTGCGGTCGGATCGCCGTCGAAGGGCACGTCGGTCGTGCCGATCAACGTGAACGCCTTCTCGTACGGGATCATGAACACGACCCGTCCGTCGCTGTTTTGCAGCGTGTAGGCCTGTTCGCCGGAGTAGACCCGCGGGACGACGATGTGGCTCCCCTTCACGAGGCGCACCGAGTTGCGCCGCGGTGCTCCACTGCCGCGCAGGATCTGCTCCACCCACGGCCCCGCCGCGTTCACGAGCGCCCGCGCGCGCACCGCGCGGCCGCCGCCCGGTCCGGCGAGCCGAACCCGCCATTCGCGCCCTTCGCGCTCCGCCGACTCGAAGGCGGTGCCGATCTCGACGCTCGCACCGCGCGAGCGTGCGTCGACCGCATTGGCCACGACCAGTCGCGCGTCATCGGCCCAGCAGTCGGAGTATTCGAAGCCGCGGCGGAACTCGGCGCGCAGCGGGTCGAGTTCGGGGTCGCGGCCACGCCGGAGCGTGCGCGTCGGCGGCAGGCGCTTGCGCCCGCCGATGTGATCGTAGAGCCACAGGCCCGTCCGCAAGATCCAGGCGGGCCGCAGGCCCCGGTGCAGCGGCAGCACGAAGCGCAGCGGCCAGATCAGATGACCCGCCGCGGCCAGCAGGACCTCCCGCTCCGCGAGGCTCTCGCGCACGAGACGGAACTGGTATTGCTCGAGATATCGCAATCCGCCGTGAATCAGCTTCGACGAGGCCGACGAGGTCGCGTTGCCGAGGTCGCCGCGCTCGACGAGCAGCACCGACAGGCCGCGGCCGGCCGCGTCGCGCGCGATGCCGACGCCGTTGATCCCGCCGCCGACGACGACCAGATCGACCGAGGATGACTCAAGCGAATTCGTCATGGCACGACACCAGCGGATGGATCAGCGCAGGCGACAGGTTACCGCAACCCGTCGCGCCCGAACGTCGCCGAACGCGTCGACGCGCATCGGATTCGCGCCGTTCCGCGCGCAGCGCGCCCTTACAGGGAGCGCAGCGCCACGAACAGCGCGGCGTGGCGGCTGTCCTTGCGATAGAACACCGGCGGCTGGCCGAGCGGCGCATCGACCTCGGCGTCGCTCCCGCCGGGGTGCTCGGCGCCGCTCCAGACGTGAATCCACCGGACGCCCGCCGGCAGGTACGTGGCCCAGCGCCGCGCTCCCGCGTCGATCACCGGCGCGACCAGCACGTCCGGCCCGTAGAGATACGCGGTTTGCGTCGCATACGCGCGTTCGTCGTCCTCGAAATGCAGGAACAGAGGTCGCTGCACCGGCAGTCCGCGACGCTCGGCCTCGACACACAGATCGGCGAGATACGGAGACAGATGCCGGTACACGCGGGTCATTCGCGCGAAGTGCGCCAGGACTTGCGGGTCCTGGTCGATCTGCAGGTTCTCCGTCGGGCGATTCCCCTCGTGCGTGCGCATCACCGGCGTGAACGCCGCCATCTCCGCCCAGCGCTGCAGCAACTCGGCGGTGCGCACGTTCCCGAACAGGCTCGTGTAGCCGCCGATGTCGCTGTGGTGGTACGCATTGCCGAGCAGGCCCGACGACAGCGCCCCGCAGATCACCGTCTGCAGTCCGTCGTGGCGGCTGAAATCGACCGACTGATCGCCGGCCCAGAGCAATGGGCAGTATTTCTGCACACCGCTGAAACCGGCGCGCATGAAGAACACCACCTCGCCGGTCTTGCCACGGTTGGCGACCGCGTCCGCGTTCACCTTCGCCCACACGGTCGGCCACGCATTGTGCGCGAGCATGCCGTCGAGCCCGCTCGCGAGCCGCACGTCGACCGGCAGGTACTCGCCGAAGTCGGCCATCCATCCGGACAGGCCGAGGTCCAGCAGGTTCTGGCCGATCACGCGCTCTTCGAACCAGGCGCATGCGCCCGGGTGGGTGAAGTCGACCAGGCCGCACTCGAACTCGCCGAAGTCGACGAGGTAGATCTCGTCACGGTCCGCGCGCCGGATGAGATAGCCCGCGCTCGCGGCCTCCTGGAACAAGCCGCCGTCGGCGCACAGATAGGGGTTCACGTAGCCGAGGAATCGGATCCCGCGTTCGTCGAGCTCGCGGATCCGGCGATCGAGCCCCGGGTAGCGTTCCTGGTTCCAGCGCCAGTCCCAGAACAGGCGCTTGCCGAACGAGGTCTCGCGGATGCCGACCCAGTCCTCGCACCACAGCCCGCTGACCGCGCTGCCCGCCGCGATGATCCGCTCCAGCCGTTCGAAGCTGCGCGCGCCGTCCTTCAAGCCGACGATCGCGCCGCGCAGCACCCACGCCGGCAGGCGCGGCTGCCGTCCGAAGCGCGCCGACAGGGTCTCGACCAGATCGAGGAAATGCGCCGCATGCCACACCTCGATCCGCGACGGCACCTCCCAGACCTCGATCTCGTGGAACGCCGCGTGACGGAAGTCGAACGCCGAGTACGCCGTGGTCTCGACGTGCAACGCGTAGCGGCTCGAGGACAGGTAAGTCGGCTGAGGATAGTTCGTGTGGTAGTAGTCGCCGCCGCCGCCGTTGCGACGGTCGGCCTCGAACGTGATCTGGGTCGATTTGTCGCGTCCGACGCCAGGTTCCGAGGTCCACAGCGGGAAACGGCGGCCCCGCAGGTCGAAATACGACAATTGCTCGCCGCCGCCCCAGATCCGCTCGTTCGCGCCCGCGGCGATGCGCAGCCAGAAGCGGTTCACGCCGGGCGTTTCGCAGTACCACGACAACTCCAGGTGCCGGTCGGTCTCGGCGACGCCGAGCACGATCGCCGGTCCCGCGGAACCCGCGGCCGACAGCACGATCTCGGCGCCGCCCGTTCGCGGCGTGATCCGCGCCTCGACCAGCGGCACCCGCTCGACGAGATAGTCGTCGATCTGGAAGTTGCCTTTGGTCATCCGCACGTCCGCCTCGCCGACGCCGAGGTACGCGCAGGGCGCGTCCGACCGGTGGCGCAACAGGGTCACGCCGCCGATCACGAGGTCGAATCCGTTGGTGTGCTCGATCAGTGGCATCGCGTCAGCTCGCGGTCGCGGCGACGGAGCGCCGGATCGATGGAATCGTCGTCATGGATCGATCACGCCCTCGCGGTCGGAGTGGATTCGGGCGCCGGCGCGACGCTTGCCCGACACCGCTAACCCTTATATCTTATATAAGACTCGATCGACCTCGCAAGCCGACCTCGCCCGCCGCCGCGGCGACGCCCTGCCGAGGGGCCGGGATGGACAGCGTCACCGGCTTCATCGTAGTGTCCTGCCATCCGCCATGGAGACTCCCGTGACCCAGACGCCGGGCTATCGCCCCCTGTATCGACAGGTCTACGACATTGTCGTGAGCCGTGTCGTCCAGGGTGCGTGGCGTCCCGGCGAAGCGCTGCCGAGCGAGCAGAGCCTCGCGAAGGAACTCGGGGTGAGCCAAGGCACGGTGCGCAAGGTCCTCGACGCGCTGACCGCGGAGAAATTGCTCGAGCGACGCCAGGGCAAGGGAACCTACATCGCCGAGCACACCCAGGAACGCTCGCTGTTCCGCTTCTTCCGGATCTCGCGTCCCGGGGGCGAGCGCCTGAAGCCCGCGCGCGCGAACGAGACGGTGAAGGTGCGCGTCGCGCGCTCGGCCGAACGCGCGAAGCTCGATCTCGAGCGCGACGCCCGGGTCGTGGAGATCACCCGCACCCGCCTGATCGACGGACGCCCGGCGCTGCACGAGGTGATCGCGCTCCCCGCGCACCTGTTCGCGGGCATCGAGAAGCGCGCCGAGCTGCCGAACACGCTCTATTCGTTGTACCAGACGGACTATGGCATCAACATCGTCGCGACGCGCGAAGAGGTCCGTGCGGATCTCGCGAACGCGACGGACCACCGGATCCTCGGCGTGCCGGTGGGCAGCCCGATCCTCGTGATCGACCGCGTCGCGTTGTCGCTCCAGGAGCGCAAGGTCGAGTGGCGCGTGAGCCGGGTGAAGTCCGACAACCTCGTCTACGCGGTGACCTTGACCTGAGCGCCCCGCGGGCGGCCGGTCAGTTCTGCGTGAGGCCCGCGTCGACGAGGAAGTTCGCGCCGGTGCACCCGGCACTCTCGTCGGAGCCGAGGAACAGCGCGAGACGCGCGACGTGCTCCGCCGTCAGCCGGAACTTCAAGGCCTGCAGCTCGATGAACTGCCGATCGAGTTCCGGCGTGAGCCACAGTTCGCGCTGGCGCTCGGTCAGGATCGCGCCTGGCACGATGCAGTTCACGCGGATGCCGGACGCGCCGAGTTCGCGTGCCAGCGTCCGCGTGAGACCGTTGATCGCCGCCTTCGAGGTCGTATAGGCGGCCATGCCGGGCCGGCCCCGCATCCAGGAGACCGAGCCCAGCATCACGATCGAGCCGCCGCCGCGCGCGGCCATCCCCGGCGCGACCGCCTGGCTTGCGAAGAATTGGTGATCGAGGTTGAACGCGAGCAGTCGCCGCCAGTCGGCCGGTTCGATCGTCGCGAACTCCTGCCGATCGTCCTTGCCGGCGTTGTTCACGAGCACGCCGATCCCGTCCTGCGCGCGCTCGACCTGCGCGACCGCCGCCCGCAGCGCGTCGATGTCGAGCAGATCGCAGTCGAGGAAGCTCGCGCCGGTCCGCCGCGCGAGCGCCTCGCCGGCGGTCGCATCGACGTCGAGGAAGCTCACCCGCGCGCGCTGCGCGGCGAACGCCTCGACGAATGCGGCGCCGATCCCGGAGGCACCGCCCGTGATCAGCACCGAGCGGCCTTCGAGCGAGCGATAGTGGACGGACGGAGGACTGGCGTTCATCACGGCACCTTCGGTGAGCGACCGGGGTCGCGGATCGAGTCAGACATCGGGATCGAAGGCTCGCGGTGGCAAGCCGGCGACGCCCGCCTCGAGCGCGAACAGGTCGCCGCCGCGGCCGTCCGGATCGCGCGCGGTGGTCACGTACAGCGTCGTGAGGCCGGGCCCGCCGAACGCCGGCATCGTCGGCGAGCGCGCCGGAACCGGATAGGCGGCGATCAAACGGCCGTCCGGATCGAAACGGCAGACCCGGCCGCCCTCGTAGAGCGCGCTCCAGTAGCACCCCTGCACGTCGACCGCGGCCCCGTCAGGACGGCCGCGATCGGTCGCGGTCGGCTCGATGCGCAGGAACACGCGGCGATTCGTCGCGGCACCGGTCGCGACGTCGTAGTCGCACCGGTAGACGACGAATCTCGGCGTGTCCGAGTGGTACAGCGTCTTCCCGTCGGGCGAGAACGCGAGACCGTTCGACGTCATCAAGCCGCCGGCGAGCCGTACGAGTCCGCGCCGGTCGAGCCGGTACAGGCCGGCGCGGCCGCCGGCCTTCGGTTCGTCGATCGTCCCGACGAGCAGTCGGCCGGCCGGATCGACGCGTCCGTCGTTGAAGCGGCTGACCGTCGTGTCCTCGGGATTCGCGGCGAGCATCGCGCGCCGCGCGCCCGACGCATCGAACCGCCACACGCCCGACCGCAAGCCCGCGACGAAGCCGCCGCCGGCGACCGGCGCGACGCAGCCGATCGCCTCGCCCGCGTCGTACTCGACGCGGGTGCCGCGCACCGGATCGTAGCGAAACCAGCGGCCGGCCGGCACGTCCACGAACAGCAGTTCGCCGGACTCGGGCAGCCACACCGGGGATTCTCCGAGCGCGCAGCCGCAGTCGAGCACCCGGTGGAAGCGCGCGTCGCGCGCCGGACCCGCGATCATGCGCATCGCTCCGCGCCGACCGTGACGAGGCCGCCGATGCGCTCGCCGGGTGCGACGATCGACATGCCGCCCGACCGCAACGTCGGGCGATTGACCGCATCGGCGACGTGGCTGACCGGTTCGACCCCGAGAAAGTCGCGGCCCGCGGGCACGAACACGCGCAGCACCGGGAACGGCGCAGCGGCGACGATCCGCACCGCGAGGCCATCCGGCTCGACGAGTCGCGCCTCGCCGCGCCAGCCGAAGAAGTCGTTGTCCAGCGGCCGATCACCGACCGCGAGTCCGCGTTCGGCATCCCACGGCAATCCCGCGATCGCCTCGAGCGGCAGGGCATCGTCGCCGTTGCGCCACCATCCGTCCGCTGCGAACTCGAGGTGCTGACCGTCGCGGCGCGGGAACAAGGGATGCCAGCCGATGCCGAGCGGTACCGGGAACGCCTCGAGGTTCCGCGCGAGCAATTCGATCCGCAGTCCCTGCGGGTCGACCGCGACGCGCTGGATCGCCTCGAATGCGAACGGCCAATCGAGCGCATCCTCGCCCGTCGGTCGGTGCTCGAGGCGCAGCTCGCATCCGGTCTCGTCGGCGTGCGTCACCTGCCAGCGGCGTTGCCAGCCGACGCCGTGCAGGGGATGGGCGCCCTCGGGAAAATTCCCGCGCAGTCGATATGAGCGCCCGCCAACGCCGAATCGTCCGAACGCGATGCGGTTCGCGTAGGGCACGAGCGGGTAAGCGCCGGTACGGCGCACGTCCTGCGCCGCGACGGCCGCGTCCGGCGTCGGTCGCAGGATCGCGCGATCCCGTCGCGACAGCTCGACGATCGCGCCGCCGACCGACGGCGCGACGGCGGCGCGCCACTCACCGGCGCGCAATTCGATGCGCGTCGTCATCGCACACTCAATACGCGACTCCGGGCGCAGCCGGGCCGGCCGCGCGCCCGCGGATCGCGCCGAGACAGTCTGCCGCGCGACCGGTCAGCATCGCGAGATCCGACGCGACCGCGACCCAATCGTAACCGTAGCCGAGGTACTGGGCGACGATCTCCGGACTCCCCCCGACGGTACCGATCGGCTTGCCCGCCGCGTGCGCGTCCCGGGCCGCCTTCGCGATCATCGCCTGCACCTCGGGATGCGCGATCTCCCCGATCCGGCCCATGGCCGCCGACAGATCGCCAGGACCGAGGAACAGCGAGTCGACACCCGGCACCGCCGCGATCGCCGGGAGTCGCTCGAGCGCCTCGGGGGTTTCGAGCTGGATCACGACCGCGATCGCTGCGTTCGCATTGCGCAGGTAGTCCCGGGTCTGCCCGTAGCGCGACCCCCGGTGCACCGCCGCGACCCCGCGCACGCCCTGCGGCGGATAGCGGGTATACGCGACCGCGGCCGCGGCCTCCTCGGCGCTCTGCACGAACGGGAACATCACGTTCCGGGCGCCCGCGTCGAGCACTCGCTTCACGTCGACCTGGTCGTTCCAGGGGACCCGAACGAGCGACTCGCACGGCGTCCCCGCGATCGCCCGCATCAAGCCGACCGCGTCCGCGAGATCGAGCGGACTGTGTTCCATGTCGACGACGAGGAAGTCGAATCCGCAGAAGCCGAGCGCCTCAGCGACTGCCGGCGCGGCGGACATCAGCCAGGTCCCGACCATCGGACCGGGCCCGCGCGTCGCGAGCCGCGTCTTGAACGGATTCGTCTCCATCGGCAATCTCCTCGGGATCAGTAGATCGGCGGTTCGGGCGTGGGCGCGCGCCCCGCGAGAAAATCGAAATCGCAGCCCTGCGGCGCCTGGCTCACGTGCGCTCGATAGAGCGCCGCGTAGGAGCGCGGGTACGAGGGCGCCGGCGGTCGCCATTCGGCGCGGCGCCGCTGCCACTCGTCCGTCTCGACGCAGGCCTCGAGACGGCCCGCCGGCACGTCGAGCCGGACCCGGTCGCCGGTGCGCAGCAGCGCGAGCGGCCCGCCGATCGCCGCCTCTGGCGCGATGTGCACGATGCAGCACCCGTAATGCGTTCCGCTCATGCGCGCGTCCGACAGGCGGACCATGTCGCGCACGCCGCGCGCGAGCAGTTTCTTCGGGATCGGCAGATTGCCCCACTCCGGCATTCCGGGGGCGCCGACGGGACCGGCGTTGCGCAACACGAGCACGGTGTTCTCGTCCACCTCGAGCGCCGGATCGTCGATGCGCGCCGACAGGCTCGCGTGATCGTCGAACACGAGCGCCCGGCCTTCGTGCCGCAGCAGGCGCGGATCGGCCGCGCTCGACTTCAGCACCGCGCCGTCCGGGCAGAGATTGCCGCGCAACAGCGCGAGCGTCGAGCCTCGCGACAGCGGAACCACGGGGTCGTCGACGCCGCGGATCACCTCGTCGTCCCAGCAACGCGCGCCAGCGAGCGCCTCGCCGAGCGTGCGACCCTCGACGCTGAGCGCGCCCGTGTCGAGCCGATCCTTCAGCTTCGCGAGCAGCGCGGGCATGCCGCCGGCGAAGAAGAAATCTTCCATCAACCGGTCGCCCGAGGGGAACAGATTCGCGAGCACCGGCGTCTCGCGCGCCGCAGCGGCGAGATCCTCGAGCGTCAAGGCGACGCCGGCCCGACCCGCCATGGCGATCAGATGAATGGCGGCGTTCGTCGATCCGCCGAGCGCCATGTACGCGACGACGCCGTTGCGAAACGCCGCCGCGGTCGCGACGCGGTCGATGGTGAGGCCCTCCCGAACCATCGCGACGATGCGCTCGCCGCAGGCCGAGGCCATCCGCACGTGCCCGGAGTCCGCCGCCGGGATCGACGACGCACCGCTCAAGGTCAGGCCCATCGCGTCGACGATGGACGTCATCGTCGATGCGGTACCCATCGTGTTGCAGGTGCCGATCGACCGGGTCATCCGCGACTCCAGATCGATCCAGTCGTCGGCGGTGATGTTCCCCGCGCGCAGTTCGTCCCAGTATTTCTTCGTATGGGTTCCCGCGCCCGTCTTCACGCCGCGCCATTGTCCATTGGACATCGGACCCGCCGGACAGAAGATCGCCGGCAACCCCATGCTGAGCGCGCCCATCAGCAAGCCCGGCGTCGACTTGTCGCACCCGCCGAGCAGCACCGCGCCGTCGATCGGATGGGAGCGCAGCAATTCCTCCGTCTCCATCGCGAGGAAATTGCGGTACATCATCGTCGTCGGCTTCACCATCACCTCGCCGACCGACAGTGCCGGCAACTCGACGGGATACCCGCCGGCGAGCAGCACGCCGCGCTTGACCGCCTCGGCGCGATCGCGCAGGTGGACGTGGCAGGGGCTCATGTCGCTCCAGGTGTTCACGATCGCGATCACCGGCCGGCCGAGGAACTCCTCGCGCCGCAGGCCCATCTGTTGCGTGCGCTGACGGTGCGCGAAGCCGCGCATGTCCTCGCGCTCGTACCACCGCGCGCTGCGCAGCACGGCCCCGGACGACCCCTTCTTCGGTTGGCTACTTGAATTCGTCATCTTGATCTGTAATCTTATATCTAATACAAGAGTTACCAAAGTGGACCGTAGACCCCCATGGCAAACATACCTCATCTCCTGATCCACGACCGCCGCGACAACGTCGGCGTGGTCGTGGTCGAGGGGCTCACCGCGGGCACCGACATGCTGTGCGTCGTGACCGAGGACAACAGCGAGCGGCGGGCGACGTGCAATCAGGACGTGCCGATCGGACACAAGATCGCGTTGCAGGACCTGGCCGTCGGTGACACCGTGATCAAGTACGGCGAGGACATCGGCCGCGTGGTCGCGCCGATCCGCAAGGGCGACCACGTCCATACCCACAATCTGAAGACCAAGCGCTGGTGATACCCATGGATCTCTCCAAACGTACCGTCTGGGCGTATCGCCGCGAAAACGGCCGCGTCGGCGTCCGCAATTACGTCGCGATCCTGCCTCTCGACGACATCTCGAATGCCGCGTGCGAGGCCGTCGCCGCGCACATCCAGGGCACGATCGCGCTGCCGCACGCCTACGGCCGCCTGCAGTTCGGCGAGGACCTCGAACTGCACTTCCGCACGATGATCGGCACCGGCTCGAACCCGAACGTCGCCGCCTGCATCGTGATCGGCATCGAGCCCGCGTGGACCGAGCGCGTCGTCGCGGGCATCGCGACGACCGGCAAGCCGGTCGCCGGGTTCTGGATCGAGGGCAACGGCGACATCGCGACCGTCGCCGCGGCGTCACGCAAGGCCAAGGAATTCGTGCACCTGGCGTCGGAGCAGGTTCGCGTCGAATGTCCGCTGAGCGACGTTTGGGTTGCCGCGAAATGCGGCGAAAGCGACACGACGACCGGTCTCGCCTCCTGCCCGACCGTCGGCAACATGTACGACAAGCTCGTCCCGCTCGGCCTGTACGGATGTTTCGGCGAGACCTCGGAACTCACCGGCGCCGAGCACCTCGCCGCCGCGCGCGCCGCCACGCCGGAGATCCGCGAAAAGTTCATGCGGACCTGGTCGGCCTACCAGCGCGACGTGATCGAGGCGCACAAGACCTCGGACCTCTCCGACAGCCAGCCGACCAAGGGCAACATCGCCGGGGGACTGACGACGATCGAGGAAAAGGCGCTCGGCAATCTCGAGAAGATCGGCAAGAAGACCCGCTTCATCGACGTGCTCGAGCCGGCGGAGGCGCCGCAGCAGGGGCGCGGACTCTACTTCATGGACACCTCGTCGGCGGCCGCCGAGTGCTGCACGCTGCAGGCAGCCTCCGGCTACGTCGTGCACGTGTTCCCGACGGGCCAGGGCAACGTGATCGGCAACCCGATCATGCCGGTGATCAAGCTCAGCGGCAACCCGCGCACCGTGCGCGTGATGAGCGAGCACATCGACGTCGACGTGTCCGGCGTGGTGCGGCGCGAATTGACGATCGACCAGGCGGGTGACCGATTGATCGATTGCATCGCACGCACCGCGAACGGGCGGTTCACCTGCGCCGAGGCTCTCGGTCATCGCGAATTCGTGATGACCAAGCTCTATCGCAGCGCTTGACCCGGGGCACGGACCCCTTGCCGACGTACCGCTTGGATCCGACCGACGCCCAGGCGCTCGCGGCACGCGCGCTCGAGGCGAGCGGCGCGTCGGCCGCGAACGCGGCGTCGACCGCCCACGCGCTCGTCGGCGCCGAGATCGACGGCCAGACCGGTCACGGCCTCGGCCGCCTTCCGGCGTACGCGGCCCAGCTTCGCGCCGGCAAGGTCGACGGGCAGGCCGTTCCGACCGTCGTCCAGGCCCGCTCGGCGAGCCTGTGGATCGACGCCGGCGGCGGCTTCGCGTACCCCGCGCTGGACATGGCGATCGACCGGATCGCGGCGCTGATCGCCGAAACCGGCATCGTCGCGGCCGGCATCCGCGCGTCGCACCACGTCGGGCAGGCGGGCTCGACCGTCGAGCGTCTCGCCGATTCAGGGTTCGTCGCGCTGCTCGCCTCCAACACCCCACGCGCGATGGCCTTCCACGGCGGCGCGAAGCCGATGATGGGCACGAACCCGGTCGCATTTGCCGCCCCGATTCCCGGGCGACCCGCGCTCGTGATCGACCTGGCGCTGTCGCTGGTCGCGCGCAGCAAGGTCGTCGCGGCCGAAAAGGCCGGACGGAGGATTCCGACCGACTGGGCGATCGACGCCGCCGGCGCACCGACCGACGACCCGGCCGCCGCGCTCGCCGGGTCGCTCCTGCCGATCGGCGGCGCGAAAGGCGCGGCACTCGCGCTGATGGTCGAGATCCTGTGCGCCGCGCTCGTCGGCGCACGATTCGGCTGGGAGGCGAGTTCGTTCCTCGACGATCGGGGCGATCCACCCGGGGTCGGCCAGATGCTGATCGCGCTCGATCCGAACGCGTTCGCGGGACCCGCCTACGGCGCGCGCATGCGCGACCTGCTGGCGACGGTCGGCGCGGAGCCGGGCGTGCGGCTGCCGGGTGATCGGCGGCTCGAGCGCCGGGCGCACGCTCGCACCGCAGGCCTCGAAATCCCCGCCGACCTCCACCGAGAGATCCAGCGACTGGCGGAGCGGCGTGCATGAGCGAGATCGTGATCAGCGAATTCATGGACGCGGCGGCGATCGACCGGCATTTCGCCGGTCGCACCGTGCTCTACGATCCGAAGCTCGTCGACCAGCCGGAGCGCCTGTTCGCCGCGGTCGCCTCGTGCCGCGCGCTGATCGTCCGCAACCGGACTCAGGTCCGCGGCGCACTGCTCGACGCAGCGCCCCGCCTGAAGGTCGTGGGCCGCCTCGGGGTCGGCCTCGACAACATCGACGTCGACGCCTGCGCGGCGCGCGGGATCGCGGTCCGGCCGGCGACCGGCGCGAACGACCTCGCGGTCGCCGAGTACGTGGTGACCGCGGCCCTGCTCCTGCTGCGTCGCGCCTGGTTCGCGAGCGACCGGGTGATCGCGGGCGCGTGGCCCCGGATGGAGGCGATCGGCCGCGAAGGCGACGGCAAGCGGCTCGGACTGGTCGGCTACGGGGCGATCGCTCGCCTGACCGCGCACAAGGCACGCGCGCTCGGCTTTCAGGTCGCCGCCTACGATCCCTACCTCGCGGCGGATCACACCGCGTGGGATCACGCCGAGCGGCTCACCCTCGAGGCCCTGCTCGCGTCGAGCGACGTCGTGAGCCTGCACACGCCGTTGACGTCGACGACGCGGCGCCTGATCGACGCCGCCGCGCTGTCGCGGATGAAGCACGACGCGATCCTGATCAATGCCGCGCGCGGCGGGATCGTCGACGAAGCGGCGCTGGTCGACGCGCTGCGCGGCGACCGTCTCGGCGGCGCCGCACTCGACGTATTCGAGACCGAGCCGGTCGATGCGGCCGCCGGCGAAGCGTTCCGCGGCGTACCGAACCTGATCCTGACGCCGCACATCGCCGGCGTCACCGACGAGTCCAACGTGCGCGTGAGCGACGTGACCGCGCGCGCGGTGAGCGAAGCGCTGACTTGATCGACGCGCGGCGCGATGCGCCGCCCCGGCGGGTGTCGCCGCCGACCGCCGGAGCGCTTGCTGGTACGATTCCCCGGATGCCACCCTCCGATCGCCGCGCGACGACGGGTTCGCCGCTGCACCGAATCCTCGTCGTGACCCCGCCGGGCGCGAGCCGCGACCTCGAACGCGCGACCGCCTGGCCCGCGACGGCCGGTCTCGACTCGCGCGTGATCGCGACCGACGACGCCGCGCACGCGCGGCGCACGCTCGACGCCGGCGGCATCGACGCGATCGTGCTCGCGCGCGAGGCGGTCGGGTACCACGCGCTGGCCGCGGACGCCGCGGCGTACACGGCGCGCGGACGCCGGATCGACTACACGCCGGATCCGCTGCCGCGCGCGACCGACGAGTGCATCAGCGGGCGCGGCGAGTACAGCCTCGACTGGGCGCTGCGGCATCTGGCGAGCACGGCGGCGCACCCGTACGCGACCCTGCGCTACGGCGCGGCGATCGACCAGATCGGCGACCTGCGCCTGCCCGTCGCATCCGCAGATCGCGTCCCGCTCGTGATCTTGCTGCACGGCGGATTCTGGCGCGAGGCCTACCGGCGCGACGTGATGGCGCCGCTCGCGGTCGACCTCGCGCGCCGCGGCGTCGCGACCTGGAACGTCGAGTACCGCCGCGTCGGCGGTAGCGGCGGCGGCTGCCCGCAGACCTTCGACGACGTCGCGGCGGCGTTCGACTTCGGCGCGCGGCTCTGGGAACGCCATCCCGTGGAGACCCGCGCCCCGGTCGTCCTCGGACATTCGGCCGGCGGCCACCTCGCACTCTGGTGTGCCGTGCGTCGAGGCCTGCCGGACGGGACGCCCGGCGCGTCGCCGGCGGCGCTGCCACGACTCGTGGTCGGGATCGGCGCGGTCGCGGACCTCGCCGAGGCGCGGCGCCGCGGGCTCGGGAACGGCGCGGTGGACGCGTTCGTGCCGCGCACCGACGACGACGCGTGGGCCGATCCACGCGCGCGACTCCCGCTCGGCGTCGAACAGCTCATCGTGCACGGCACCGAGGACGAATCGGTGCCGTTCGACCTCGCCGCCGGCTACGTCGCGGCCGCGCGTCGCGCCGGGGATCGCGTCGACTGGCGGCCGCTCGCCGGCGTCTCCCACATGCCACCGATCGATCCGGCGAGCGACGCGTGGCGGCGGGTCGTCGAGCACCTGCGGCCGCACCTCCTCACGCGCTGATCGGGGTCAGGCACCGATCGGGCTCGAGCGGCGCCGCAACGCATACATGAGCAGGCTCGCGGCGATCACCGCCGCGAGCCCGAGGATCTCCGCACGCGACGCGAGCGCAACCATCGCGATCGTGCCGCCGATCCCGACCACCGCGGCGACGCCGAGCCCCCGGATCTCCAGGGGCTCGCCGGCGAGCGCGACCCGACGGCGCGCGAGCACGACCGCGGCCGTACAGCCGAACACGTAGACCGGCGCGATCGCGAGCGCGGCCAGCACCACGAGTTCCTCGAAGCCGTTCGACAGTGCGAGTGCGATCGCCACGATCGCGTACACCGCGATCGCGAGATACGGCGTATGGAAGCGCCGGTGGGTGCGCCCGAGGACCGCGGGCAGCCAGCCATCGCGCGCGCACGCGAAGATCAGTCGCGGCGTCGACAGCAGATCCGCGCAGAGCCACCCGAACAGCGACAGCGCGGTACCGGCGAGCATGAACCGGCGCCAGCCCGGGCCGACGCGTCCGAGCGCGTCGGCGAGCGGAGCGGCCGAACCGGGAAGCGCGGCGCCGAGCACGCCTTGCGCGATGAGCTGGATGCAGACGTAGAGCAGTGTCACCGTCGCGAGCGCGGCGACGATCGCGAGCGGGATCGTGCGCGCCGGGCGAACGACTTCGCCGCTCGCGCCGAGCGCGCTCTCCGTTCCCATGAATGCGAACATCGCGAGGATCGCAGCGCGCCCGATTCCGGACGGATTCGGGGCGCCTCCGACGTCGAAGTGAGCCGCGTGCATCGCGCCCGCGCCGACCCCGAGGAACACCACGAGCGGCACGAGCTTCACTGCGCTCGCGCCGGTGAGCAGCCGCGCGCCCCCCTTGAGGCTGCGTACGTTGATCGCCGCGACTCCGCCGACGACCCCGATCACGACGGCCGATCGCACGAGCGCCGCGAACGGCGGCGGCGCCGCGGCCGCGACCGCGCCACCGAGCGCGGACGCGATCCCGCCGTCCGACAGCAGCGCGCTCAGCCACAGCATCGTGCCGACGAGCTGCGCGGGCAACGCTCCATGCGCGGCCTCGATGTACGCGTAGGGCCCGCCGCTGCTCGGCACCCGGCTGCACCCTGCGGCGAAGCACAGCGCGACCGCGCCGATCGCGGCCGCGCAGGCGAGCAACACCGCGGGGGCATAGCGTCCCGCCTCGGCCGCGAGCGCCGCCGGCACGACGAAGATCCCCGAGCCGACGATCGCGTTCAGCACGTTCGCCGCGAGCCCCCAGGGACCGAGCGCGCGAACCAGCCCCCGGTCGCGCCGATGCACTTCCTGCATGGCGCCTACGCTAGCACGTAGCGCGAAATCCCGCCGGATCGCTGCGAGAACCCGTAGCCGCGACCCTGGAAACTCCGGAGTTCCCGCCCCGCCGCCGACTGCGATACTGCGCATCGAGGGACCGATCACACCCGATCAGGAGGATCGACGATGAACACCACCACGCGGCTCCGCCGCATCAGCATTCTCGGCGTGCTCGGCGCGGGCATCGCGCTCGCCGCCGGTGTCACCGGAGCACAGACGTTGAAGGAGATCTCCGTCGAAGCCGGTCGGGCGACCAAGGTCGTCGGCCATACCTCGAGCGGCATCCCGATCGAGGAAGTCAGTCTGACGCGGCACGTCTATTACGGCGATCTCGACCTGCGGACCCACAGCGGCGCGGTCGAGCTCGAGCGGCGTGTCCACGAGACCGCACAGGCGGCCTGCAAGCAGCTCGACGAATTGTATCCGTTGACGACGTCCGAGAGCCCCGCGTGCGCCGAACAGGCGGCGAAGGGGGCGATGGAACAGGTCCACGCGCTGATCGCGGCGGCCGAGCAGGGCGAAGAGTAGCGCGACCGCCGGGCGCCGCACGCTCCGCTGGGTCCGGGCCGCGCGTTCATGGCAGAATGCGCGGCCAACCACCAAGCCCCCGGACCTTCGCGGATGAGTCGCGCCAGCCGACGAGTCGGATTCGCCTGTGTGACCGGCTCCGCCGTCGCGTGGAGCCTCGGCGGTCTGTTCACGCGCCTGCTACCGGTCGACGTCTGGACGCTGCTCGCGTGGCGCGGGCTGTTCGGCGGGATCGCGCTCGCGCTCGCGATGCCGTTCCTGCGCGAGCCGCGCGGCTGGGCGGCGTTGCGCGCGATGGGCTGGCTCGGCGTGCTGTTCGTCGCGCAGGGCGCGCTCGGGATGATCTTCTACCTCTGCGCGCTGACCCGCACGAGCGTCGCGAACGTCGCGGTGATCTATGCGACCACGCCGTTCATGGCGGCGGCGCTCGGCTGGTGGATGCTGCGCGAGCGACCGGGGCGCGGCGCCTTGATCGCGAGTGCGGGAGCGCTGGTCGGCGTCGCGGTGATGGTCGGGCTCGGCGGACACGGCAGCTGGATCGGGGATGCGTTCGCGGCCGGCATGGCCTTGACGATGGCGCTGACCACGGTCGTCGTGCGCCGCCATCCGGAGGTTCCCGTGCTGTTGACCGCGTGTCTGTCCTCGTTGCTGAGCGGCGTCGCATGCTGGCCGTTCGGCGCGCCGCTCGCCACATCCGGCGGCGCCCTCGCGTTGCTCGCCACGTTCGGCGTCGTGAACTTCGCGATCGGCCTGCCGCTGTTCGTGCTCGGTGCGCGCCGGCTGTCGCCGGTCGAGACCGGATTGATCGGCGCGCTCGACGCGCCGCTCGCGCCGCTGTGGGTCTGGCTCGTGGTCCACGAGGCGCCGAGCCGGGCAACCCTGGTCGGCGGTGCGATCGTGTTTACCTCGGTCGCCGCGCATCTCGCGGCCTCCGAGCTCGGCGCCGGCGTCGCGCTCGAATCGCGCGCGAGCTGATGCCCGATCGTCTCGACCGCGCCGTCGCGGTTACCGCCGGCGTGCGCAGCCGACGCGCCCGCCGCGAAACCAGCAGCGCCGCTCCACGCCGCCCGCGACATCGTGCACGTCGACGTCCCAGCCGCGCGCCGCGCGGCGGAGCACGATGAAGCCGAAGCCGGGAATCGACACGCCGCGGGTGACCTTGACGCCGGAATCGCCCTGGAATATCGCACCGCCAAGCTCTCTCGGCGTGCGATCGAGGCGGTCGCCGCCGAAGCCCGCGATCAGTTGCGGCGGGACCCGCTGAGCCCCACCGTAGTTCAGTGCCTCGAAGCTGTGGATGTGCCCGGCGAGCATCAGGCGGATCGGCGCCGGAATGCCCCGGCGACCGATCGCCGCGATCAGCGTCGCGTTGCCGCCGATCGGGATGTCGAGAGGGCCGGCGATCGCGCCCCAGATCGGGCGGTGCATCAGCAGCCAGCTCGGTGCCGGTGCCCGCGCGAGCGCGGCGAACTCGCGTCGGTAAGTGGGCACGAGCGCCGCGTCGCGGCGAACGTCGGGGGCGTTGGCGTCGTCCAGCACGACCAGGTGCAGGGTGCCGATCGTGATCCGGTACGGCGCGAGGTGCGGCACGCACGCTTCGCCGGGCGCGACCGGATCCGGGCCCAGCAAGCGCAACCAACCGACCCCGGCACGCCCACAGGCCTCGTGGTTGCCGCGGACGACGACCCACGGCGCGGCGGCGAGCAACGGGGCGGCCGGCGCGAAGAAATCCGCGCGCCAGGTCGCCCAGCGATCCCCGTACGGAGAGCCCGCGCAACCCGTGTTGCCGACCGGGCACGCGCTCTCCCGGTAGAGGTAATCGCCGACGTCGATCACGAGGTCCGGCCGGGCGCGCGCCGCCGCCGCGGCGAGCTGCGGAAACGGCCAGCGGCGCGGATCGGCACAGTCCTGCACGATCGCCCCCTGGATTCGACATCCCGTATCGCCGACCACGACGATGCGTCGAACCCGCGCGGCCGGCAAGGGGATCGCGTGCCCGGCGATCGCGATCGCCCGCGCGGCGCGGGGGACGGCGATGCGGCAGATCGTCGGAAAGTCGGGGTTCGCGGCCGCGCGAACCTGCATCCGATGCTCGACGCCGTCGATCCGCGCGCGCGGACACCCGGGCGCGGCGACGACCGCCCTCGCCTCGATCGATCCGCCCGGCCCGTACTGGATCCAGGCCGCGTCCACCGCCGGCGCAGGTGCCGCCGCGTGACCCGTCGGTGCGATCCCGCAGCCGAGCGAGAAGCACAGTCCGAGTGCCGCGAGACCGACGCGCCTCATGGCCGTCGCCCCCCGAATCCGATGATCGATCCGAGTCCCGTGAACGTCCGTGCGATCGCACCGACTTCGCGCCGAATCGCCGAAGAGTCACTCATGAGCGCTCCGTCCCGTCCGCGCCACCGCCACCGACGGCGATCCTAGCTCATCGGCGCTGCGGTGCGCGCGACCGGCGATCGATCGCCGCGAGCCCCGCCAGCACGACCGCGAGCACCAGATAGGCGCCGCAGTACTGCACGACCTCGAAGCGCTCGCCCGCGGGCAACGCCCACGGCAGGTAGACGCCGCCGTCCGCGCGCACCGAGTGCATCACCCCGAACGCGCACAGCGTCGCGCCGGCGACCAGGAACGCGACGGCGGCGCCGGTGCGTCGGTCGATCATCTCGGCGAGGAACGCCCCCCAGATCGTCGCGGTGACGATGAACCCGTTGCCGAGCGCGACGATCGTCTCGAGCGTCGACGGCCGCGTCGCGGACGTCGCGGCCAGGAGCGCCGCGAACCGGCGCGGCGACGCGAATTTCGGGTCGCTCAGCTCGATCGTGACCATGCGCGCGATCGACGGAAAGAACGCGAATGCGACCGCCGCCGCGTGCCGCGCGGGCACCGCGCGGAACGCCTGGGTGGTGATGTCGATCGCGACGAAGATCAGCACCGGCGCGAGCGCCGCGAGCGGGACCCAGCGCAGCAGGTCCGCGACCACGCCGAAAGTGCCGCCGATGCCGATCACGAGACCCGCGAGCAAGGTATACGCCGAGCGGGCGCCCATCTCCTTGTAGGCCGGATGACCGATATAGGGAGTCGTCTGCGCGACGCCGCCGAGGAGTCCCGCCGCGAGCGTCGCGACCGCTTCCGCGAGCAGAATGCTCCGGACGTCGTAGTCGTCACCGGCCGCCCGCGCGCTCTCCGTGTTGTTGACGCCCCCGATCACCGTGAGCAGCGCGAACGGCACGAGCAGCGGCAGGTACGCGGTCGCCGCCCCGAACGCGCCGAACATGCCGCGATCGGGCGTCGGCCACTGCGGCGCGAAGTGAGCTGCGATCGGCACGCCGGCCGCGACGCCGGCTCCGGTCGTCGCCGCGAGCAGGTAGTGCGCGAACGTCCCGGCGAGCACCGCGAACAGCACCGCCGGCAGCCGCGCCGGCACCGAGCCTTTGGCCACGAGCGCGTACAGCACCAGCCCGAGCGACAGGAAGCCGACGATCGGCTCGCGCATCAATTCGACGAACGGCAGGAAGCCGATCAGCAGCAGCGCGATCCCGGCGAGCGATCCGAGGAGTCCGGCACGCGGCACCAGTCGACCGAGGCGCCGGCCGACGAAGGACAGCGGCAGCTTCAGCAGTCCCATGATCACCGTCGAGGCCATGCCGAGGTCCCAGGTCCGCAGCGCCGCCGCCTGCGGACCGAGCCCACCGGCGCGCCAGTGCGCGAACGCGGGGCCGAGCACCAGCAATCCCATCCCGATCGTCGACGGCGTGTCGAGTCCGAACGGCATCGCGGTCACGTCGCCACGCCCTTCGCGCCGCGCGAGGCGCACGGCGAGCCAGCAGTACAGCGCGTCGCCGACGAGCACGCCGAAGGCGGTTCCCGGGATCATGCGCCCGAGCACGATCTCTCCCGGCACGCCGAAGCCCCGGATGAGAACCGCCGCGAACAGCGCCAGCACCGACAGATTGTCGATCGACAGCGCGATGAAGCCGTTGATGTCGCCTTTGACGAGACGCAGCCCCAGGGTGCGCGGCGCTTGCGGCATGGTCGACCTCTCCCTTGCGCGGGCCGGCCGGTCGCCGGCGAATCGCCGCTAGTGAATCGCGTCGACGGCGGAAAGGAAAGACCCGGCGCCCGGCCGCGATCTCATCGCGCCTCGATCCGCATCAGAAGGTCGGACCGCAGGCGATAATTGATCCGCGCCTCGATCCGCGGGGCCTCGTCGCCGATCGGCGTCAGGCGGAACCGCCGGGTCATCACCGCGAGGTGCGTCGCCATCTCGAAGGTCGCGAGCGCCTCGCCGATGCAATGTCGCGGCCCGACGCCGAACGGGAGATAGACGAACCGGTGGCGCGCCGCCTCCGCCGCCGCATCGAAGCGCGATGGATCGAAGCGCTCCGGATCCAGCCAATGCGCGGGATGCCGGTGCATGAAGTAGGGGCTGATGAACACGTCGGTCGCCGAGGGCAGTGCAATCCCGTGCAGAACGTCCGGGGCGACCGTCCGCCGGGTCATCATCCAGCCCGGCGGACACAGTCTCAGGGACTCCTTGATCACCTGCTGGCCGAGGACCCATTCTTCGAGGCCCTCGAGACCGAGCGTCGCCAGATCCGGCAATCCCGGGGTCGATGCGGCGAGCTGTTCCTGGATCTCGGGGTGCCGGCCGAGCAGGTACCAGGTCCAGGTCAGCGCCGACGCGGTCGTCTCGTGTCCCGCGACGACCAGCGTGATCAGTTCGTCGATCAGTTGCCGGTCGCTCATGCGTTCGCCGGTGTCCTTGTCCTCCGCCTCGAGCGCCATCTCGAAGAAATCGAACCGCTTCTCCGCCGGGTTCGCCCGACGACGGTCGATCAATTCCTGCAGGATCGTGCCGAGGGATCGGATCCGGTACGCGAATTTCAGGTCCCGATCCGCCTCCGTGTGCACGATGGAGAACGGGTTCTCGCCGAAGCGCTCTCGAATCAACGCCAGATCGTCGCCGAAGATCGCACGCAGATTGATGTCGAGGGTCAGCTCGCTCGCCG
>JAJXYU010000279.1 GCA_021780395.1 Pseudomonadota bacterium | reverse complement strand
CGCGACACCTTCGAAGAAGAGTGACCGGTGAGCGCTGATCGCCGGCGCCGGCGATGAGCCAGGAGGCCTCTCGCTGGGTCGTGCTGAAGTTCGGCGGCACGAGCGTCTCCAGCGCGGCGAACTGGCGGAACATCGCGGACGTGATCCGGGCGCGCCGTGCGGACGGGCTGCGGCCCGTGGTCGTGCACTCGGCGCTGTCCGGAATCACCGATCGACTCGAAGCCCTGCTCGGCGCGGCGGTCGAGGGGCACCATGAACCGGTGCTCGAGGCAATCGAGGCGAAGCACCGGGCGCTCGCCGCGGACCTCGGGATCGCCGCCGACGCCCGCTTCGAGACGCTGCTCGAGGAACTCCGGCGAATCGCGCGCTCGATCGCCGAGACCCGCGAGTCGAGCGACCGGGTGCGCGCGCGCGTGATGGCGATGGGGGAATTGCTCGCAACCGCGATCGGCGCGATCTACCTGAACGCGGCCGGCATCGCGACCACCTGGGTCGACGCGCGGCGCGTGCTGCGGGCGGAGCGGCGCGAGGGGTCGAACGCGAAGGCGGCGTTCTTGTCGGCCACCTGCGATTACGCGCCGGACGCCGGGCTGCAGGCCGACTGGGCCGCGCTCGAGGCCGTCGTGATCACCCAGGGCTTCATCGCGGCCGACGAAGCCGGCGAGACCGTGCTGCTTGGGCGCGGCGGCTCGGACACGTCCGGCGCGTATTTCGCGGCCAAGCTTGCGGCGGTGCGCCTGGAGATCTGGACGGACGTGCCCGGGATGTTCAGCGCGAATCCGCGCGACGTGCCGACCGCGCGGCTGCTGCGTGCGTTGCACTATGACGAGGCCCAGGAAATCGCGAGCAACGGCGCGAAGGTGCTGCATCCGCGCTGCGTGATGCCGGTGAGGCAATATGGGATCCCGTTGCACGTCTATGCGACCCAGGCGCCGCAGCTTCCGGGGACGATCGTCTCGTCGGACGTGGTCGACAGCGCCGCTCGCGTAAAGGCGATCGCGATCAAGAAGGGCATCACCCTGGTCTCGATGGAGAGCCCGGGGATGTGGCACCAGGTCGGCTTCCTCGCCGACGCGTTCCAGGTGTTCAAGCGCCAGGGCCTCTCGGTCGACCTGATCTCGACCTCGGAGACCAACGTCACGGTCTCGCTCGATCCAGCCGCGAACACCCTCGATGCCGCCGCGATCGACCGGCTCACCCGCGCGCTCGGCGCGCTGTGCCGGGTGAGCGTGATCGGTCCCTGCGCGAGCTTGAGCCTGCTCGGCCACAACATCCGCGGAATCCTGCACGAGCTCGGCGCCGCGTTCGAGATATTCCAGGACCAGAAGATCTACCTCGTGACCCAGGCCGCGAACGATCTGAACTTCGCGTTCGTGATCGACGAGTCGCAGGGTGATCGTCTGGTGCAGCAACTGCATGAGCGCCTGATCCAGCGGATCGGCTCGGACGAAGTGCTCGGGCCGACCTGGCAGGAGTTGTTCGCACCGACGAAGCCGCCGGTACCCCCGGCGCAGCAATGGTGGATTGACTTCAATAAACGTTCACAACTAATTGAAATAACGAATAAAGAATCATCTGCGTACGTCTACGATCTGGACACGATCGACGCGGCGGCCACGAGCTTGCGGCAGATCCGCTCGATCGATCGCTTCGCCTATGCGATGAAGGCCAACGGTCATCCGGTGATTCTGCGCCGACTGCACGCCGCGGGTTTCATGCTGGAATGCGTGTCTCCCGGCGAGCTGCGGCGCGCGTTCGACTCGGTGCCGGGTCTCGACGCGAAGGACGTGCTGTACACACCGAACTTCGCGCCGCGCAGCGACTATGCCTTTGGCTTCGAGCGCGGCGTCCGGGTCACGCTGGACAACACCTATCCTTTGAAGAATTGGCCGCAGCTATTTGAAGGAAAAGAGATATTCGTTCGGGTAGACCCTGGTTTCGGCCGGGGTCACCACCAACACGTGCGAACCGCGGGCATGTATTCGAAATTCGGCGTCCCGGTCGCGGAGCTCGGCGAGTTCGCGCAGGCAGCGCGGTCGCTCGGGGTCCGCGTGATCGGATTGCACGCGCACGCCGGGAGCGGAGTGTTCGATGCCGACAGCTGGGTGGAGACCGGCACGCTGCTCGCGGAACTCACCGCGCGGTTTCCGGACGTCGGGATCGTCGACCTGGGCGGCGGGCTCGGCGTGCCGGACTACCCCGGCGGCGACGAGGTCGACCTCGCCGCACTCGACCGCGGTGTCGCCAGCCTGCGCGCGCGCCACCCGCGTCTGCGTTTCTGGATGGAGCCGGGGCGGTATCTGGTCGCCCGCGCCGGGGTGCTGGTGTCGCGGGTCACGCAGCTCAAGGGCAAGGGCGACGTGCGCTACGTCGGCATCGGCACGGGGATGAACTCCTTGATACGGCCCGCGCTCTATGGCGCGCACCACGAGGTCGTGAACCTGACGCGCCTCGGCGAGCCGGCGACCGAGATCGCGACGGTCGTCGGCCCGATCTGCGAGTCGGCCGACCGGCTCGCGACCGATCGCTGGCTGCCGCCGACCGAGGAGGGCGACGTGCTGTTGCTCGCGAATTGCGGCGCGTATGGTTACGCGATGGCCTCGAATTACAATCTGCGCGAGCCGGCGCGTGAATTCATCCTCGGTGGGTGAGGGCGGGATCAGCGTGAATCGAGTCGGAATCATCGGCTGGCGGGGCATGGTCGGGTCGGTGCTGCTCGAGCGGATGCGGGCGGCGCGCGACTTCGACGTGTTCGAGCCGACGTTCTTCAGCACCTCCCGGATCGGCGCCGCGGCGCCGCCGATCGGCCGCGCGGCAGGGCCGGTCGAGGATGCGCACGACCTCGAGGCGCTCGCGAAGCTGCCGATCCTGGTGAGCGCGCAGGGCGGCGAGTACACCCAGGCGATCCATCCGCGCCTGCGCGCGGCCGGCTGGGACGGCTACTGGATCGACGCGGCGTCGACGCTGCGGATGAATGACGACGCGGTGATCGTGCTCGATCCGGTGAACCGGCCGGTGATGGAGGCGGCGCGGCGCCGTGGGATCAAGGACTTCATCGGCGGGAACTGCACCGTGTCCTTGATGCTGCTCGCGGTCGCGGGCCTGCTGCGCGCGGGTCTCGTCGAGTGGATCACCGCGATGACGTATCAGGCGGCGTCCGGCGCGGGCGCGCAGCAGATGCGCGAGTTCGTCGAGCAGATGGGCGCGCTCGCCCGCGCGGCGCAACCCGCGCTCGCCGATCCGGCCGCGACGATTCTCGACGTCGATCGCGCGGTGCAGGCGGCGCTCGAGGGACCGGCGTTGCCGCGCACCCATTTCGGCGCGCCGCTAGCGGCGAGCCTGATTCCGTGGATCGACAAGGACCTCGGCAACGGTCAGAGCCGCGAGGAGTGGAAGGCGGGCGCCGAGGCGAACAAGATCATGGGCACCGCCCTGCGTCCGGTCCCGGTCGAGGGCCTGTGCGTGCGGGTCGGCGCGATGCGTTGCCACAGCCAGGCGCTCACGATCAAGCTGAACGCGGACCTGCCGCTCGCCGAGATCGAGCGGCTGATCGCCGCCGACAACGCCTGGGTTCGCGTGGTGCCGAACCGGCGGGAGGAGAGCATCCGCGAGTTGTCGCCGGCCGCGGTCGGCGGTCGCCTGCACGTGCCGATCGGGCGGCTGCGCAAGCTCGCGATCGGGCCCGAGTACCTGTCCGCGTTCACCGTCGGCGATCAGCTGCTGTGGGGCGCCGCCGAGCCGTTGCGCCGCACGCTGCGATTCCTCGTCGACGACCTCGGCGTTTGAGCCCGCTGCGCGCCTTCGTCGAGTTCGCCGGCTGGTTCGCGGCCGTGTCGATCCTCGGCGCTTATTATCTGCTCTCGGCGGGCAAGCTCGATTCGCGGTCGCGGCTGTACCAATGGATGAACGTGCTCGGCGCGATCGGCTTCGTCGTGAACAGCGGCTGGCACCGGGCGCTGCCGTCGGTCGCGCTGAACGTCGTGTGGTTCGCGATCGGCGCCGCCGCGCTGCGACGTAACCGCGCCGCGCGCCGTTAGACGCTCGCCTGGCGCGCCACGGGGCCCGGCTCGCCCGCCGCAGCGCTCACGGTGGTGCGTGCCGCGAAGTTCACGATCCGGTCCCGGCCGGCCTTCTTCGCCGCATACACCGCGCGGTCCGCGGCGTCGACGAGCGAAGCGATGTCGTCGAACGGATGCTGGTCGTCCAGGGTCGCGAGTCCGATCGACGCGGTCACGGTGACCGTTGCGTCGCGCAGCTCATAGCGGGTGTTGCGCAGCCGGACCAGCAGGCGGCGGCACACGGCCTCCGCGTCCGACGCATGCAGCCCCGGCAATACCACCACGAATTCCTCGCCGCCGTAGCGGGCGACGCAGTCGGTCGCGCGCGCGACCGAACGGATCCGCTGCGCGGTGCCGATCAACACCTCGTCGCCGGCCGGGTGGCCGTAGCTGTCGTTGACCTGCTTGAAGCGGTCGAGGTCGATGAACACGACGCTGAGCGGCCAGCCGCCGTGCTGGCTCGCCGCGAATTCCTCGGCGAGCACCCGGTCGAGGTGACCGCGGTTGTACAGGCCGGTCAGGGGGTCGCGCCGGTGCAGGTCCTCGAGCGCGATCGCGCGCGCCTCGAGGTCCTCGGTCGCCGCGCGCAGTGTGGTCACCTGTTCGATCGCCTGGAGATTGCGGATCAGCAGGATCTCGCGCGCCTGGTCGAGCACCGCGACCGCGAGCTCCGCGGGCAACAGTGCGGTCTCGTAGAGCCGCTCGGTCTCCGGGATCTCGTGCACGATCCGCTCGATCGCGACCGTGAGCCGGTCGCCGTCTATCCCGAGCCACGCCTCCGCGTGCTGCGCGATCGTCTCGAGGCTGTCGAGCGACTGCTCTAGCAGCATCTCGACGCATTCGCCGCCGAGCGCGATGCATCCGGCGGCGATGCCGTCCGGAGTGTGGCGCGCGTCCGCCGGCGGGCCGTGGCTCCAGTCGACGCTGCGACAGACCGATTCCGGCAGCCGCCATTGCTCGAGGAGCCACGCGCCGAGGCCCGCGTGATCGATCCCGATCCGCTCGCGCTCGTAGGCGCAGATCTCGGCGTGGGTGTGCTTGCGCGGGAGCGAGGCGTAGAAGTCCGGCAGCACCCGGTCGGTCGCGAGCATGCCGATGTCCTGCAGCAGCGCGCCGAGGTACACACCCTCGACGTCGCCGACGCCCTGCTGTTCCGCGAACGCGCGCGCGGCGGACGCGCTCAGGATCGACTTGCGCCAGAAGCGGGTGTAGTCGATCCCCTTGCCCTTGACGCTGCGGAACTTGCCGACCAGGGAGAAGCCGAGCGCGAGCGTCGTCGCCGCGTTCAAGCCGAGCACGACCAGCGCCTGGCGCAGGTTGCTGCTGCGGCGCCGCTTCGAATAGAGCGGGGAGTTCGCGACCCGCAGCACCTTCGCGGTGAGCCCGGGATCCTTCGAGATCGTCGCGGCGATGCGGACGATGTCGCTGTCCGGATCCTCCGCGAGGGCGATGATCTGCTGGGCGATCGCGGGCGGGCTCGGGAAGTTGATCGAGGTCTTCAGGAGCGATTGCAGTTTTTCGAGCATGCGCGATACGCTTCCGGCTGCCGGGTTGACTCCTTATCGGCCGGCTGCACGAATCCTTGAGGGTTTGGATGAATCCGTCGACGGGTCATGCACTAGCGGGCCGCCGCATGCCGGGTCTCGAGCACCGTGACCACCTGCTCGAGCCGCAGGTCGCGGGAGCGCAGCAGCACGAGCGCATGATAGAGGAGGTCCGCGGCTTCCTCGAGCACCTGCGCGTCGCCCTGGGCGGCCGCGGCGAGCGCGAGCTCCAGACCCTCCTCGCCGACCTTCTGCGCGATCCGCAGCGGCCCGGCGGCGGCGAGGCGGGCGGTGTAGCTGCCTTCCGGACGCGTGGCGAGCCGCGCGTCGATCAGTCGCTCGAGCGCCGGCAGGAACGCGATCCGCTCGGCCGCCGCGCGCGGCGGCGATTCGCCGAAGCAGGTCGGCGTGTTGCGGTGGCAGACCGGCCCCTGCGGCCGTGCGAGCACGAGCA